>CALWRD010000161.1 GCA_944383875.1 uncultured Clostridia bacterium
CATATGTATAAGCTGCTGCTGCGCCCGATACCGCAAATATATTCGGCTCCGCCATCTCATTTGAGTTTAATCCTCTAACCATTTTATCTCGTAAAAACTCATTAGGTATTACAATCGCAGCCGATTGCAATCCCGCAAGATTAAATGACTTGGATGTAGATATACAAGTTACGCTTATATCTTTACAAGTATCCGATACACTTGCAAAGGGAATATACTTACACCCGGGATCAGTCAAATCACAATGCAGCTCGTCAGAAACAACCGTAACACCATACTTTTTACACAGTTCACCTATCTTATGCAGTTCTTCATAACTCCAGATTTTACCTACCGGATTATGAGGATTGCATAATATCATAAGAGTAGTCAAAGGATTAGATAATTTTTCCTCAAGATCATAAAAATCAATAGAATAGCTGTTACCGTTATAGATAAGCTTGTTTTCCAATACATGCCTGCCATGATTTTCAATAGAATTAAAAAATGCATTGTATACCGGGGTTTGTACAACTACATTGTCGCCCACATTGCTAAGCCTTTGCACAGAGACGATTACCGCTGCCATCGAACCAACGGAAAATTGCAGCCATTGTTTTTCTATATCAAAATCATACCTTGTTTTCCACCAGTTAATTATTGCTTTGTACCATTTTTCTGTTACAACGGAATAGCCATAAATTCCTTTTTGAGCGCATTTCATCACTTCTTCTATAATTTTAGGGACTGTCCTGAAATCCATATCAGCTACCCACATTGGCAGCTCGTTTTTATCGACATCCCATTTGAGTGAATTAGTATCTCTTCTATCAACAATTTCATCAAAATTAAATTTCATAATTTTCCTCCGAATTATCCCTTATGTATATTTTTCATTCGGATATGTTAAAAAATACCGTTATATTTCCATTGCCGACAGTCTCAGCTAATCCCGTTGGGTCATCAACATATCCTAAAGGCGTATATGAATAAGGGGTTGAAAAACTTTCATAAAATAATACTAAACAATCGTTACCGAAAAGCATCAAGTCACCGGAATTAATTGTGCCTACTCTTTGTGAATCTGTAGGAAAACTGATATCAGAAAAATAATAATACTTTTCATTTCCATTTAATTCATCCATTTCAATGCTCAGCGGAAGTTGTTTAATCAATGTATCAGCGGCAGCATTATCATAAAGGGTTGCGTCAAAGCTCTTTTCGCCTATTTCTATTTTAATATGTCGGCTTTCTTTGGTAGTCATTTCGGTTATAGTCTCCGTACTGCTTTCCGTAATGGTTTCAGTTAAGACCTCCGTACCTCTTTCTGTAGCAGTCTCAGTTGAAAGTTCTGTACTGCTTTCCGTAGAATTTTCGGAAACTTGTTCACAAGGCAGTACATAAGCTGCGTTTAATACTTTCTGCAATATAAAAGAACAATCAGACGATGTCAACATATCGTCATCATTGACATCCAGATAATAAATATAATCGGAATTTGATTCTTCAAGGGGTACTTTGTAACTGTTGTCCAAAACTTTTTGCAGCAATATTGCCGCATCATAAGCCGTAAGTATACCATCATCATTTGCATCACCGAAATTTGCCGCAAAAGTGTTTACTTTCGTAAAACATAAAGCCGATATAAATAAAATCATTATAAATATTCTGCTCATAAAATTACCTCCTGTCTTCTTTAATTACAGTATAAAAGAAGACAGGAAAAATAGCAAATACTTGTATCAAATGGGCTTGCATAGCTTTAAGGCATAGCTGAGCATCGGACTGTTAATATATACAAATAATTTACCGGATTTATATTAATTTAATCGTTATATGAACTGTAACGTTCATTTCTTTCTCTGAGTTCATACTTATCCATAAGTACCTCTCTTGGCTGGCTTCCATTAGATGGACCAAGTATTCCTCTTGACTCTAAGTCTTCGATAATACGTGATGCCCTGTTAAAACCAATCCTAAAGTTTCTTTGAACTTTACCGGCAGATGCACATTTGGGATTGTTAACAATCCAGCTCAGTACTTCCTCTGTAAGCGGATCTTCACCATCATTTCCATCGGAACCGCCTGAGAGGGAAGCACCCGCATTATTTATTTCCTTAATGATAACTTCATCATACACAGGGTCATCAACCTTAATATAGTTTACTACCCTTTCAACCTCATCGTCGGTGATAAAGGCTCCCTGTATTCTCATAGGCTTAGGCATATCGGAAGTTTTAAAAAGCATATCTCCTTTACCCAGTAACTTTTCAGCGCCGGTAGAATCAAGTATTATTCTTGAATCCATAGAGCCCGATACCTTAAAGGCAATCCTTGAAGGTACGTTTGATCGTATAAGTCCTGTAAGAACATCGGCAGAAGGTCTTTGCGTAGCAAGCACAAGATGCATCCCCGCTGCCCTTGCCTTTTGAGCAAGTCGGCATATTGAAGTTTCAATTTCTTTGCCCACTACCATCATTAAATCCGCTAGCTCATCAATAATAATTACTATTTGACTGAGTTGCTCTTCACTGCTTACTTTCTGGTTATATCCTTCAAGATTACGTGTGCCTGTCTTTGCAAGCAGCTTATACCTTCTTTCCATCTCTATAACTGCCCAGTTTAAAGCACCCGCAGCCTTTTCGGGTTCTGTTACAACAGGCAAAAGGAGATGCGGTATATTATTATATACACTCAGCTCAACCATCTTAGGATCAACCATTATCATTTTAACTTCATCAGGAGTTGCCTTGTATAATATACTCATAATGATTGTATTGATACATACACTCTTACCTGAACCGGTGGTACCTGCTACAAGTAAATGGGGCATTTTTGCAAGATCTGCGACAACAACACTTCCCGTTATATCCTTGCCAAGACCAAAAGCGATTTTAGATTTAAATTTTTGGAATTGTTCACTTCTTAAGACTTCACTAAAATATACACTTTCCCTTGTGTCATTGGGTATCTCTATACCTATGGCACTTTTTCCCGGTATAGGAGCTTCTATAATAATGCTTTCTGCTGCCATGGCAAATTTTATATCATTTTCAAGATTGGTAACTGCGCTGACCTTTGTCCCTTTGCTGGGAGTAAGCTCATACCTTGTTACCGTAGGTCCTATACTTATATTGTCAACCTTCGCCTCAACCTTAAAAATGGCTAACGTATCTTCCAGCTTTTTAGCTTTTTGCAATATTTCTTCCTTTGTTTTTTCGGCAGTTTTATGCTTGTTTATACCCAAAAAGCTTAGCTTTGGAAATTTGTATTCGGATTTTTTCTTTTCTGTTTCAAGCTTGTCCACCAGCTTTGTCTTTTCAGCTGCTATTATTTCCGGTTCTTCTGCAGTGGAATATGGTTTTTCTTTTTCCTCCCAAGGAGGTGTGTCATCTTCAGCTTTTACATCAATATTTTTTTCAACACGGGTCTGTGCATTTTCATCAAAACTTGAAGAAATGCTCTCATCAACATTAAAATTATCCGCAGGCAAATCAACTTGCAGTTCAGGTGCTTTCAACTCCGGTGCATCAGAGATATTATCCCTGCTTTCAAACATATCCATAAGTCTTGTAAGTCTGTCACTTTCGCTGTCATGGAATGTTTTCTCTGCGCTGTCATCATCCATCTCGGTTGCTATAATTGATATTTTACTGTCCTTTTTTTCACTTTTTTTTATATCAACCGCAAGAACTTTTCCATTGCTGTCATGGGGCATCGTTGCATCGGCATTTACTTCATTTGATTTAATTTCTGTATTTTTAGACTGCCGTCTTTCCCTCTTTTTTGCTTCGTAACGTGGTTCTGCCTCAATTTCATCATCATAACCATCATCATATTCTTCATAATAGTCAATGTAATTCTCCTTTATATTTTGCACAAGATTCTTTATTTTCCTTATAAGCCCCACAAGAGAACCGCCGCTTATAAGCATAACCATTATGATACCGACAAGAGTTAGTATTATATATGTACCTGCCACACCTACAAGTTTATAAAGTCCGTAATACAACAGTGCTCCGAGCAATCCGCCGTTAGCCACATCTCCATGACTGAAAGAGTATGTAATAAATTCGGTAATTGAAAGACCTTCATACTGTGATGATCCACCGAATCCATGTATAAAAGCAACTATTACCAAAAAAAATACAGCAGAAAAACATGCTCTGATTTTGAATATGGTATGGTCTTTTTCAATCGCCAAATAAACAGCTCCCACAATTAACAATGTAGGCAAAATCCATGCACCCACTCCTAGTATCCCAAGAAGAATATCCGCCATAATTTTACCTACTATGCCTGCACCATTTGAACTTCCCAATAGAAGAAACGCATATAAAAGTACTGCAAAAGCAACCATAATAAGCATAAGGACTTCTTTACGCATACCTTCCTTAGCAGGCAATGCATGAGTTTTTTTTGCTGAATTGACTTTTGTATTTTTTTTATTATCAGTGCCTGACTTTTTACCGGATTTCTTACCGGAAGCAACATTGCTTTTTCTTTTGTCAGCCATCACTCAACCCCTCCAATCAGACTTTGTAAATCTGTCTTTTATATGGTATTATATCACAAATCTTATATTGCAACAACAAGAAATTGAGCACATATAAATAGGACAAAAATAAATAATAATGGTGTTTTTTATATAATACTTGCAAAAAAATATTTTATGTGCTATTATTAAAAAATAGCAATACAATTATGACGGTATATGCTTATTCATTAGCTACATATAACGCTTATTGTCGATATGCTGTATAACATCTGAATTTTGGAGGAGTGAATACTTTGGATAAAGATTATTTAAGTATCCGCATCGGTATTATTGGCGGAGGTCAGCTGGGCAAAATGATGATTGAGGAAGCAAAAAAACTATCCTTTAACATCACGGTTTTAGACCCCACTCCCGATTGTCCCGCACACAGCATATGCGATAAACATATAGTGGCAGAGTTTGATGATAAGGATGCAATAAGGCAGCTTGCAAAAGAATGTGATGTTGTTACTTACGAATTTGAACATATTGATGCCGATGTATTAAATGAGCTTGAGCAAAACGGATACAAAATATATCCTACAGCATCAAGTCTCCGCATAATACAAAATAAGTATACGCAAAAGCAGTTGCTTAAACAAGACGGTCTTCCTGTTCCGGATTTTAAGTCTGTTACATCTGTTGAGGATATGTATAAAGCAGGAGAAGAATTTTCTTATCCATATATGCTTAAAGCTTGTACAGGAGGATATGACGGAAAAGGAAACGTACTTGTTGAAAGTGCCGATTGTATACAGGAAAGCTATGCTATGCTCGGAAACGGCAAAATTCCACTTATGGCAGAAAAACTTGTTGATTTTTGTATGGAAACCTCTGTTTTGGCATGCCGAGGATTAAACGGTGAAATTGCTGTTTATCCAGTAGGCAACAACAAACATATCAACAGCATTTTACATGAGACCATTGTACCTGCGGATATTACACCGGAAGCCTCTGAAAGGGCTATGTCCGTAGCTAAGCGTGTTATGGAAGTATTCGATGGTATAGGCATGTTTTGTGTGGAAATGTTTATAACAAAGGATATGGATGTGCTTGTCAATGAGGTAGCACCCCGTCCGCATAATTCGGGACATTATACAATAGAAGGCTGTGTAACAAGTCAGTTTGAAAATCATATAAGAGCCATAACCGGTCTGCCCCTTGGCGATACTTCCTTAAGAAGCCCTACTGTAATGATTAATCTTTTAGGTACGGAAGGCAAGGAAGGCAAAGCTAAAGTATTGGGTCTGGATAAAGCGCTTGCCCTTAAAGGCACCCATGTTCATATATATGGTAAATCAACCACCAAGCCACGCAGAAAGATGGGACATATTACTGTATGTGCATCTATAGTCAACGAGGCAATTATAACAGCTCCAAAAGCATATAGCTATATATCCGTAACTACTGAAGATTAGGACAGGAGGTTTATTTTATGGCAGATGTTGGTATAATAATGGGCAGTGATTCAGATCTGCCTGTTATGGCGGAGGCAGCAAAGGTTCTTGATGAATTCGGCATAAGCTATGAGCTTACTATTGTATCGGCTCACCGTACACCGGACAGAATGTATGACTATGCCAAAACCGCTGCAGAAAAAAGTATTAAGGTAATAATAGCAGGTGCAGGCGGCGCAGCACATTTGCCCGGTATGACCGCAGCAATAACGACTTTGCCTGTCATCGGTGTACCTGTTAAAACCAGGGCATTGAGTGGTGTCGACTCCTTATATTCAATAGTACAAATGCCCGGCGGCATACCTGTTGCTACAGTTGCTATTAACGGTGCAAAAAATGCCGGCTTATTAGCAGTGCGTATGTTGGCAGCTTTTGACTCCCGGTTAGCCGAAAAATTGCAGTCTTATATGAAAGAACTTGAGGTATCCGTTCTTGATAAGGCGAAAAAATTGGAAAATATCGGATATGAAGAATATTTAAACCATGACTAACGGTCAAATTTTTTCTAAAAGGAGCTAATATTATGGAAAAAGACATTGAAAACCAGGACAGTATGCATTATATTAAAATCATTGGTTCAAACATTAGATTTGAACGTAAAAAGCGCAACCTTACTATTGAAGATCTTGCTGAGATAATAGGTATGGCACCGGGCTTTCTGGGACTTATCGAAAGAGGTCAAAGAGGCACCAGTATCAAAAACCTCGTGAAAATAGCGGATATTTTTTCACTTTCACTTGATCAGCTGATTACTATTGATTTACGCAGTCTCGAACTTAACGGTATGAGAGAGCCGGGTGCTGCCAGAAAGGCACGTACCGCAAAACTGTCTACTCTTAACAGTCTTATGAAAAGTATGTCTGAAGCAGAACTTGAGTATCTTGTTGCAAACATAAAGGCATTGCGCAAACTTACCCGTTCTTCCGCAAAAGACGAAGTTATTGATCAGAACTAATTTAATTTTTAAACCCACAAAAATATTCCTTGTCAAATAACCATAGTTTGGCAAGGAATATTTTTACGAAAAATCGCATAAACGACTATGTCATGACTAATGTCTGTATTTTTGTCTCGTTGCCATACCACCCCTTATATGGCGTTCCGCTTTATTAATTTCCAATATTTTTCCTGCCTCGCGCGCCAAAGTTGGATTAATTTTAAGAAGCCTGTCTTTAACGTCCTTGTGTACAGTACTTTTGCTTATTCCAAACTGCTTTGCCGCTTCCCTTACGGTAGCTTTGCTTTTAATTATATATTCCCCCACCTCTATGGCTCGCTCCTCAATGTAGGCCTTCATAAAAGCCCTCCTTAATGTTTGCTCATACTATTTATATGTGGATTAACCACAAAATAGGACAGTGTTTTTGTACTTATGGGCTTTACTAACTGCAATATTGATGGTATTATATTTATAGAAATCTTTTTTTATAATTAAAGGCAAAAATATACCGCTTTTTTGCTATCACAACTTTTCCATAAATTGACCATTTACAAATTTGTATAAAATTCCGACATAAACAAATACTAGCTACATCAGTTAAATTTGTAATGTAGGAGGAAATGCTGTGAAAGCAACCGGTATTGTTAGAAGAATAGATGATCTCGGCAGGGTGGTTATACCCAAAGAAATACGACGTACACTCAGAATAAGAGAAGGAGACCCGCTCGAAATATATACCGACAGAATGGGTGAAATAATTTTAAAGAAGTATTCACCTATAGGTGAATTGGGTAATTTTGCAAAAGAATATGCCGAAAGCTTAGCTCAAAACGCAGGTCGTATAACCTGTATAGTGGACAAGGATCAGATAATTGCTGTCAGCGGCGGCAATAAAAAGGAATTTATGGAAAAACATATTTCCAACGAACTTGAAAAAGTCATTAATTCAAGAAGTATGCACATTGCAGAACGCAGTGAAAGCACCTTTGTCCCTATTTTGGAAGATGAGCCGGAAAAGGAACTTTATAACCATGAGCTTATCACCCCTATTATAAGCGAAGGAGACGTGCTTGGAGCCGTCGTTTTACTCAGTGACAACCAAAAGATGGGGGAAGTTGAAGGAAAGCTTGCTCAGACGGCGGCGGGAGTCTTGGGAAAACAGATGGAACAGTAGAAAATATGGCAGGATATGGGCTATGAGCCTATACCTGCCTTAAATATAGGATTATGAATACGGAAACAAGAGTTATTAAATATAAGGACAAAATTATTACATATTATCTGACAAGAAAAAGGGTAAAAAATATTAATTTACACATACGCACAAGCGACGGCAGCGTACAGGTATCGGCAGCAAAATATGTCAGCAGTACCGCAATAGACAGTTTTGTACTAAAAAATGCTGAGTTCATATTGGAAGCTTTAAAAAGATATGCGGATGAATACAATAAAAAGAAACTGTTGGTCTCCGGAAATATTAATGACGGCGACAAAGTTGTTATACTCGGAAAAGTTTTAAATATCAAAATAATTTTCAGCTTAAATTCAAAAGTTGAAATAAAGGATGATATGCTTATTGTATCAACTCCCGATAACAGTAAGGAAAAATGCAATGAAACATATGCTAAATGGCTTAATGAAGTTAGGTCAGAGGTGTTTTCCGACGCTATAAATAAGTTTTTTCCGATTTTTAAAAAGTATTGTAAAGCTAAGCCGCGTTTAATCATAAAAAAATCCGTTTCCAGATGGGGTTACTACAACCTGTCCAAGGGAGTCATTATGCTTAATGAACAACTTATATCCGCACCACTGCCATTAATTGAGTATGTGGCGTTGCACGAACTTACCCATCTGGTATATCAAAATCATTCCAAGGACTTTTGGAATTATATGGAGCAT
>CALWRD010000162.1 GCA_944383875.1 uncultured Clostridia bacterium
CCCGATGAAGTGAAAATAATAAAGCGCAAACGCAAGGGCAAAACGGAAGAAATCTCTAAAGAAGACTTAAAGGATATAATGGACTGATGGCTAAGGTAAATATTAATCCCCATGAAAGAGTGGATGATTTGCACAGAAACGGATACCTGCTTATACAGGATCCCTCTAAATTCTGCTTCGGTATTGATGCGGTGCTGCTGGCTTCCTTTGCTGTTGCAAAGCAGGGTGAAAGGGTAATGGATATGTGTACGGGCACAGGGGTAATACCTATTTTAATGGAGGCAAAGACCGAGGGCAAATCATTTACGGGTATTGAAATTCAGCCCGAAAGTGTTGAAATGGCACAGAGAAGTGTTTTGCTCAATGACCTTCAGGATAAGATTACCATATGTCAGGGTGATATAAAGGAGCTGGACAAGTATTTCGGGCTCGGAAGTTTTGATGTGGTTACCTGCAATCCGCCTTATATGCAAAGCGGCGGAGGTATGGTAAATGAATATACAGCCAAGGCGGTTGCAAGGCACGAAATCCTCTGCACATTGGAGGATGTTGTCACTTCGGCGGACAAAATGCTCAGGGTAGGAGGCAGACTGTATATGGTACACCGCCCCACCCGTCTGCCTGAGATATTCTCCTCGGCAGTTAATCATCATCTTGAACCTAAGCGTATGCGTCTTGTTCACACATATATCAACAAGGAGCCTACCCTTGTGTTAATTGAGTTTATTAAAGGCGGTAGACCTATGCTTAAGGTTGAACCGCCGATTATTATATATAATGCTGACGGAGAGTATACCTCCGAAATAAAGGATATTTACTATAATTGAGGTGTGTTATGGACAGCGGAACATTATATGTTTGCGGTACCCCTATAGGCAATATGGAGGATATAACCCTTCGTGTGCTGCGAACACTTAAGGAAGTGGATCTGATTGCCGCAGAAGATACAAGGCAGAGTGTTAAGCTGCTTAACTATTATGACATTAAGACACCCCTTACAAGCTATCATGAGCATAATAAGGCTGTCAAAGGTCCAAAGCTCGCCGCTATGCTTAAGGAAGGCAAAAACATAGCTTTGGTAAGTGATGCGGGTATGCCCGGTATCTCCGATCCGGGGGAGGACTTAATCGCCCTTTGCTATGATGAGGGGGTTCCGGTTACGGTTGTGCCGGGAGCGACGGCTGTTATAACCGCACTTGTGCTAAGCGGACTGCCTGCAAGGAGCTATATATTTGAGGGCTTTTTGCCTGCAAACAAAAAGCAGCGCAGAGAGGTCATTGAGCGTATGGTAAATGAAAGCAGAACTGTGGTGCTTTATGAGGCGCCTCATCATCTTGTGGATACTCTTAAGGAGCTGGCGGATGATATGGGTACACGCTCCGCAGCGGCTGTAAGGGAGCTTACAAAGCGCCACGAAACCGTGTGCAGAGGCAGTATTAACGAACTTTTAAACTACTTTGAGGCAAATGAGCCTAAAGGTGAGTTTGTGTTGGTAATTAAAGGAAAAGATATTGCGGAAATTAAGCGTGAGGCGGCAGCGGGTTTTGACGGCATAAGTATTGAGGAGCATTATAATAAGTATATTGATAAGGGAATGGACTCAAAGTCGGCAATGAAACAGGTTGCCAAGGACAGAGGGGTCGGCAAGAGGGAAATATATAAGGCATTGATGGATGAAAAAGGAGATTAAAAGTAATGAAGGCTTTGGTTTTATTGTCGGGTGGTGTGGACAGCACTACCTGTCTTGGTATAGCGGTTGACAAATACGGAAGTGAAAATGTGCTTGCTCTTTCAGTAAGCTACGGTCAAAAGCATATCAAGGAGATAGAGGCTGCAAGGCAGATAGCATCCCATTACGGAGTTGAGCTGTTGGAACTGGATTTGTCCAAGATGTTTGAATTCAGCAACTGCTCTCTCTTGAGCAAGTCCGATATGGAAATACCACACGAGGAGTATGCAAAACAGCTTGAAGAGACAGACGGAGCCCCTGTGTCTACCTATGTGCCTTTTAGGAACGGGCTTTTTCTTTCTTCAGCGGCTGCCATTGCCATTTCACGTGACTGTGAAGAAATATACTATGGAGCTCATGCAGATGATGCGGCAGGCAACGCTTATCCTGATTGCAGTGAGGCGTTTAACAGCGCAATGGGACGTGCCATCTATCTGGGCAGCGGCAATATGGTGAAGGTGGTTGCACCCTTTGTGGGTAAGACAAAGGCTGATGTAGTCGGTATGGGATTAAAGCTCAAGGTGCCCTATGAGCTTACATGGAGCTGTTATGAAGGGAGAGATAAGCCCTGTGGAAGCTGCGGTACCTGCATTGACAGAAAGCGGGCTTTTGAATTAAACGGAGTTAAAGACCCTGCGGCATATTGAGGTGTTGGATTTGGAGATAAAAGGTAAGAAAATTTTACATAAAAAATTCGGTGAGGGTATAGTAACGGCTTTGGAGGGAGATCGTATCCTTGTGGAATTTAACGGTACGGAAAAACTTTTTGCATGCAGTGAGGCATTTCTCGGGATGATCAGCGCAGAAGATGAGCTTATCAGCTATCTTAATGACTATATTGCCGATGTGGAAAGCAGAAACTCTGAGCTTAAGGCAAACAGACTTGCAGAGCTTGAAAAACGGCTTAGGGTAAGGCAAACAGATTTTGCGGAAAGCAAAGAAATTAACAGAGACTGTTACAATATGGCGGCAGATGCCATTTACTGCGACGGAGGCAGAAGTGAGGACTGCGTCGGCTTTAACGGTGTATGCAGTGACGATGTTCTGGAGCAAAATGTAAATGCAAATGACGGAAGATGGTGTACCAAGCACGAATGCCGTTGCGGAGTCTATGCGGAAGAAAGGAGTACGGCAGTCAGACGTGAGCTGGACAGGCTGATGGAGGACGGAGGTTTTGTCTGTCCCGAAAGCCGTATGCTCAGGGATTGGGTTATTTCCGAAGGTGTGGACAATGACAGGCTTCCAC
Organism: uncultured Clostridia bacterium; assembly: GCA_944383875.1. GTDB lineage: Bacteria > Bacillota > Clostridia > Lachnospirales > CAG-274 > CALWRD01. The sequence continues at coordinate 2,976 of CALWRD010000162.1, forward strand.
GCAGACTTAATATCGGTGAGGGCAAGCTGTGTGTACTTACCACCGTTGAACCGGGTGATGAGGAAGAAAACAGATATATATTTGCAATGTATATTATAGATAATATAGATGAGGATATAAACGGTGTTGCAAGGGTCTGGGCTGACAGCCGTTTCAAATATGCTTTTACTCCCGGGCAGGCTCCCAAAATGAAGTTTTGGGCTTTTTTTGCTGAGGAAGAGGAAAGCTGGGGCAAGGATAAATTTATTTTGCTGGATGATGAGGTGTGCATAACCATTTTAGAGGCTGCACTTGAGCTTACCGACGACCCTTCCGTTAAGGCTATGCTTGCCTGTTACAGGGAGCTTAATTTTGGCTGAGAAACCTTCTCTGTATATGATGCTTTGAAAGGGTTAAGAAAAGCTTAAGCTTTTAATCTATTGATAAAAATTCGGCTTTGTTGTATAGTATTTACAAGGCTGTAATTATGGGTCAATATTTCCGCTTTTAAGCGGTGAAAATAAATGTTTTTAAATAAATGTCACTCTGTTTTTTACATAAATTAACATATGTTTTTATGCGAAACGGCGGGACGTTTTTGAAACTAAGGAGGATAATACCTTGATAGAAGTAAAAAATCTTACTAAGGTCTACGGTCAGCATAAGGCTGTGGATAACATCAGCTTTACAGTAAACGATGGGGAAATACTGGGATTTTTGGGTCCTAACGGTGCAGGAAAAACCACTACCATGAATATGATGACAGGTTTTATTTCATCTACTTCAGGTACTGTTACCATAAACGGTCATGACATCCTTGATGATCCTATCGAGGCAAAAAAACAGCTCGGCTATCTGCCGGATGTACCTCCGGTTTACGGAGATATGAGGGTTGATGAATATCTGGAGTTTGTATGTGATATTAAAAGAGTGAAAAAGAGCCAAAGGGCTGCTATGCTTGATGATATTGCGGAAACTGTGGGAATATCGGAGGTGAGAAACAGGATAGTGAAAAACCTGTCAAAGGGCTACAGACAGAGGGTAGGTCTTGCGCAGGCAATGGTTGGCTATCCTTCGGTGCTTATTCTGGATGAGCCTACGGTAGGTCTTGATCCAAAGCAGATTATTGAGATGCGTGAGGTGATAAGACGGCTTGGGGAAAGGCATACCATTCTTTTAAGCTCACATATTTTAAGTGAGGTAAGCGCAGTCTGTGACAGGGTTATGATTATTAACAACGGCAAAATAGTTGCAAGTGATACAACGGAAAATCTTGAAGAAGGGGCAGCGGAAAATATTCAGCTTATACGCATTAAGGGTGATATTTTAACTGCACTTGATATTATACGAGGCTGTGAGGGAGTTAACTCCGCCGAAACGGAGTCTTGTGAGGAAAAAGGCTGTACAGAGGTGCGTATATACGCTCAAAAGGATGTAGATGTGCGTGCGGAGATAATCAGGCAGCTTACTGAAAAGGGTATTGATGTGCTTATGCTTAAAAGCGCTGCGCTTACCCTTGAGGATGTATTTATCAAGGTTGTAAACGGTGAATATGATGCGCCTACTGCCGAGGAAAACAGACAGACGGATAATTCGGATACCGTGGAAGCTGCCGATATGGGAGCTTTTGCAATCGGTAAGGACGATGTTAAAGGCGCTTCGGAGGATGCGGATAATCATCGGGACAGGGAAAATCTTCAGCATCAATCTTCAGAGGACAGTACTGAGGCGGCAGATAATACAGATGACGAAAGTGAGGAGAACATATAATGACTGCTATATTTAAAAAAGAGATGAGGACTTATTTTAATACTCTTACAGGATATGCTTTCCTCGGCTTTTTCGTGCTTATTACGGGATACTTCTTCGCTTCTCAGAATGTTGCTTCCTACGAGAGTATTGCTGTAATCATCTCTGTAGGCAGCGACATTCTGAGAAATGAAGCAGTGTACCGTAATAAGCAC
>CALWRD010000163.1 GCA_944383875.1 uncultured Clostridia bacterium
CCAAGTACATTCGCAAGGTCGGAATTATACCTTTCTACTATTAAATCCCACGAAATCACGCCGTCATTTTCAAAAGGCATTTCGTGCAGCACAAAGTAACGAACAGCGTCTACTCCGAATACATCCGCAAGATCGTCGGCATAGAGTACATTTCCCTTTGACTTGCTCATCTTTCCGTCACCCTGCAAAAGCCAAGGATGTCCGAATACCTGCTTTGGCAGCGGCAAATCAAGCGCCATCAATATGATAGGCCAGTAAATTGTATGGAAACGGATAATATCCTTTCCTATTAAGTGCAGATCGGCAGGCCAGTTTTTCTTAAAGCTGTCTGAACTGTTGCCGTCCGCATCATAACCGATACCCGTAATATAGTTTGTAAGCGCGTCAAGCCACACATATATAACGTGCTTATCATCAAAGGTAACGGGTATACCCCACTTAAAGGAAGTGCGGGAAACGCAGAGGTCTTGAAGTCCCGGCAGTAAGAAATTATTCATCATCTCGTTTTTGCGGGAAACAGGCTGAATAAATTCGGGGTGTGTATTTATATAGTCAATAAGCCTGTCCGCATACTTGCTGAGCTTAAGGAAGTATGCCTCTTCCTTTGCGGGATGAACCTCTCTGCCGCAATCGGGGCACTTTCCGTCCACCAGCTGGGATTCAGTCCAAAAGGACTCACAGGGAGTACAATACATACCCTCATAATGTCCCTTATATATATCTCCTTTATCATAAAGCTTTTTAAATATCTTCTGAACCTGAAGCTCGTGATCCTTGTCCGTAGTCCTGATAAACTTATCATAGGACGTATTCATCAAGTCCCAGATACGCTTTATCTCACCTGCAACACCGTCAACAAACTGCTTTGGTGTAATCCCTGCCGCAGCCGCCTTTTCTTCTATTTTTTGACCGTGCTCGTCAGTACCTGTCTGGAAGAATACATCATAACCTTCCTTACGCTTAAACCTTGCTATGCTGTCCGCAAGCACGATCTCATAGGTATTGCCTATGTGCGGCTTGCCCGAAGTATAAGCAATAGCCGTAGTAATGTAGTATTTACCCTTATTCATCTTATTACCTCCATGGATTAAAATTAAAAAAAGCCCTCGTCCCGTAAAGGACGAAGGCATTGCTCCGTGTTACCACCTTAATTCGCCTAAGCCTCACGGCTTAAGCCTTAACAAGTACATAAAATACTCCGACGCTTTAACGGGCGTACCCGACGCAGCCTATACATAATATGTGGTCGGTGCGTGACTCCAAGGCCACTTTCGGCAGACCAATCCGTACCGTTTCTCAGCATCAACGGCTCTCTGTAGCGTATGAGAATGCCTACTTTCCTTTTCACAGTCTTTAACGGAAACATCATAACACAAGGAATATGCTTTGTCAATCATTAATTTGTTAAATAACACCAATTAATTTGTAAGCCCTACTCCCCTATTATCTTGATAAGTACCCTCTTATGCCTTTTGCCGTCAAACTCAAAGTAAAAAATCTGTTCCCATGTACCAAAATCAAGTTTACCGTCGGTTACAGCCACCACGGTTTCCCTGCCCATAATTGTCCTTTTAAGGTGAGCGTCGGCATTGTCTTCAAAACCGTTATGGTCATACATACTGTAAGGCTTTTCGGGGGCAAGCTTTTCAAGCCAGCGCTCATAGTCCCTGTGAAGTCCGCTTTCATCATCATTGATAAAAACACTTGCGGTAATATTCATTGCATTTACAAGGACAAGACCTTCCTTTACACCGCTTTCATCCACCGCCTGCTGAACATCCCCTGTAATATTGACTATTCCACGTCTGGAAGGAATATTAAAATGCAGCTCTTTCCTGTAAGACTTCATTAAAAATTCTCCTTTACATAGCGCTCTATCCTGTTGCTGCCCTCAACAACATCACGCATTGATGTGGCATAGGAAATCCTTATGTAATCGGGATAACCAAAGGCCTCCGAGGACACAACAGCCACATTATAGAATCCCATAAGGGTTTCCGCAACATCCTTGCTTGACTTAATTTCAACACCTCTTACGGTGCCGCCGTATAACCTTGATACATTTACAAAAAGGTAAAATGCACCCTTTGGCAGCAATGAGCTTAAAAGAGGTATATCCGAAATCCTCTGGGCAATATAATCCCTTCTGTGCTCAAATGCCTTTATCATATTTTCAACTTCCGTCTGATCGCCTGTAAGAGCCTCCAAAGCCGCCGCCTGAGCTATTGAATTAATATTTGAAGTTGAATTTGATTGTATATTTGCAATTGCCTTTGCGATTTCCCTGTTTGAAGCTGTATAACCCACACGCCAACCTGTCATGGCATAACTCTTTGACAAACCGTCAACAACAATGGTTCTGTCATATATTTCACTGCCCAGGGAGGCAATGCTGGTATGCTTTAACTTTTTACTGTAAACAAGCTTTTTATAAAGCTCATCACTTACAACATAAATATTATTTTTTACGGCAAAATCAGCTATTTCTCTTAATTCTTCCTCGCTGTACATCATTCCGCTGGGATTATTGGGACTGTTAATGATAAGCGCCTTTGTCTTATCCGTCAGTGCAGCCTCCAGTTCCGGTATCTTTACCCTGAATCCGTTGCCCATCTTAGTATTTACTATAACAGGTACACCGTAGGTCATATTGATTATATCAATATAGCTGTTCCAGTAAGGCGCAGGCACAATAACCTCATCACCGGGATCAAGTATAGCCGTAAAAGCATTTTTAAGAGCATGCTTACTGCCGTTTGAAATAACTATTTGATCCGCACTGTAGTCAAGCCCGCACTCCCTTTTCAGGTCGTCCGCAACAGCCTGCCTGAGCTCCTCAATGCCTTCATAAGGTGTATAATGTGTAAAATTATTATCTATCGCTGCCTTTGCAGCCTCCTTAATATTGGTCGGAGTATCAAAATCCGGCTCGCCTGCGCTGAAATTAATAATATCCATTCCCTCAGCTATCTTCTTGTTAGCTTCCGATGATATACTTAATGTGGAAGATGGTCTCATCTTTTCCGCAACTGCTGATAATTTCATATTAAACACCTCATCCTTCCTGTTACTTAAAGGCGGTAGTAAACACCGCCTCTGACTATATAAAATATAATACACTATTTTAAGCCGATTTTCAAGCAAAAATCACAGCAACTTCCTTGTAAAATTGTACATATTGTCGAAAAATATACGATCCGCCGTTGTTTTTCCGAAAGAAGCACAAAAAGCTTCATATATTATATATAAGTCCTTCACTCCCAAAATCCCCTTCGGTGTATAATCAATACCGTCAAAATCACAGCCCAGACATAATTTATCATCCCCCAATATATCGGCCATATACTCTGTATGCCTTAAAATATCATTTAAATCCGCCTGTCCGCTTTCGTTTAAAAACGGAGGATAAAGGTTAATTCCTACCATTGAACCTGTCTGCCTGATCATCCTGAGCCGCTCATCGGTAAGATTGCGGCAATGTCCGCAAAGTGCATAGGCATTTGAATGACTTGCCAGGAAAGGTCTTGTACTGTGTTCACATACAGATAAAAAACCTGCCCCGTTAAGATGGGATACGTCAACTATCATCTTAAGACCTTCCATTCGTTTAAGCGCCTCTATGCCAAAGGGCTTAAGAGGCTTATTGCTGCCTGTTTCCGCCCCATATCCCAGCCTGTTTTCCCTGTTCCATGTAAGGGTGCATAATCTGACTCCCTTATTGTATAATATATCAATATTGTCTATATCCTCCCCTATTGCCTCTCCGCCTTCTATTGAAAGTATAGCTCCGATTTTTTTGCATTTTTCGATTTGCCTATTTTCCGTAATTTTTTCCGCAATATCCCTGTGTTTATCAATGCATTCGTCAAAAAAATCTATTGCTTTAATTGTATTTAAAAAGCCCTTTTCAACATATTTATCATCAAGCCATATTGCAAAAATCTGAAAAGCCCTTTTAAATTCAGTCAAGCGTTTAAGTGAAAGCTGTAAGCTATTATCATATATATCCTCACCACGACTCATTGCAATAGTAACTGTATCACAGTGACAGTCAAAAAAAAAAAAAAAAAAAAACCTCTTTTCTTTTTTTGAATAATATTTAATGCAAGGGTTAAACTAAATATCGGAGGTGATAAAAATGACAAATCCATCTATTAAGTGCAGGGTTGACTCATGTAAGTACCACAGCAATCAGCATTGCACCCTTAATGACATTGTTGTGGGTCAACAGTGCAGCTGTGCAAAGGACTGCTGTGAAACAGAGTGTTTGAGCTTTGAAGTAAAATAACCGTAGGCTGATAACTTCTTCATTTACTTTTCTTTCCCTTAAAAAATATATCTTAAGAAAAAGCGGCTCGGGTGCCTAATACATGCACCTTAAAAGCCGCTTTTACTGTGTCTGCATATACCGATTGACATATATGCAAAAATCTTCTTAAAATAATTATATGTTTTTATACATAGGCTTGTGAAAGACAGATGCCCTATTCTTAGTATATGCTTACACCTTCATGGAAAGTGCAACCCTGTGTTTTGCAAGATCAACGCTGAGTACTTTAACATCAACAATATCCCCTACACTGACAACCTCCAAGGGATGTTTGATATATCTGTCCGACATTTCCGAAATATGTACAAGTCCGGCCTGATGAACACCGATATCAACAAAAGCTCCGAAATCAATTACATTTCTGACGGTGCCTTTCAGTATCATTCCCTCCGTTAAATCCTCCATGGAAAGCACATCACTTCTTAGTACAGGCTTTGGCATCTCATCACGGGGATCCCTTCCGGGCTTTTCAAGCTCATCTATTATATCCTTAAGTGTAGGTACGCCGCAGCCAAGAACTTCCGCCGTTTTCTTTATATCTTTAACCTTATCCTTTACACTTACCCTGCCGTTGAGCTTAATATCCTCAAGGCTCATACCAAGCATTTTAAGCAACCCCTCCGCAGCGGTATAGCTTTCGGGATGCACCGCCGTACAGTCAAGGACCTTATCACCATCGGTTATCCTTAAAAAGCCCGCACACTGCTCAAAAGCCTTGGGACCCAGTTTGGCTACCTTTAAAAGCTGTTTCCTGTCGGTAAACTTGCCGTTTTCCTCCCTGTAAGCAATTATATTCTTTGCAACGGCGGAGCTTATTCCCGATACATATTCCAGAAGAGATGGGGATGCGGTATTCAGGTCAACACCCACACTGTTTACACAATCCTCAACAACGCCTCCCAGGGCTTCACCCAGCCGCTTCTGATTCATATCATGCTGATACTGTCCAACTCCGATACTCTTAGGGTCTATCTTAACAAGCTCCGAAAGGGAATCCTGCAAACGCCTTGCAAGACTTACCGCACTGCGCACCGCTACGTCAAGATCGGGAAATTCCTGTGCGCCAAGCTTTGAGGCGGAATAAACGGAAGCCCCCGCCTCATTTACGATTATGTAGCATACTTCCCTGTCAGCTTCCTTGATTACCTCCGCCGTGAACTGCTCCGTTTCCCTTGAGGCTGTACCGTTTCCCAGGGCAATAATGTCCACGCCAAACTTATTTATAAGCTTTTTCACCGTATCCTTTGCCTGCTCCACCCTTTTGTGCATCGGCAGAGGATAAATTACACCCGTATACAGCACCTTACCTGTGCTGTCCACCACCGCCGTCTTACAGCCTGTCCTGTAGCCCGGGTCAAGAGCAAGTACCACCTTATCCTTGATGGGAGGCTGCAAAAGGAGCTGCTTAAGGTTTGCTCCAAATACCTTTATTGCCCCCTCCTGAGATTTTTCCGTCAGCTCATTTCTTATTTCCCTTTCAACGGAAGGCTCAATAAGCCTTTTGTAGCTGTCCTCAATGACCTCAGCCAGAGTATCGGCGGTATACTTGTTTCCTCTTATAATATCCGCTTTAAGCTTGGTAATTATTTCATCATAGGGCGGCTCAATCTTTACGGTAAGAACACCCTCCTTTTCCCCCCTGTTGACCGCAAGAACCCTGTGTCCCGCAATACGCTTTACAGGCTCGCTGTAGTCAAAATACATCTCATAAACCGAATTTTCCTCCGGTTCCGCCGCCTTAGAGGTCAAAATGCCCTTGTCAAAGGTAAGTTTTCTTATCATACCTCTGTAATCCGCATCATCACTTATAAGCTCTGCCAATATGTCCTTGGCTCCCTCTATGGCGTCCTCAGCCGTATTGACCTCCTTTTCCGGGTCAATATATTTTTCAGCCTCCGCTGAAATATCTTCCTTTGCACTCTGCATCCAAATGAAAGTGGCAAGCCCTTCCAGCCCCTTTTCCTTTGCAATGGTTGCCCTTGTCCTTCTCTTGGGTCTGTATGGACGGTAAATATCGTCCAGCTCCGTTACCGTCTGTGCATTATCAAGGGCAAGGCTGATTTCATCGGTCAGCTTGTCCTGCTCCCCGATCAGCTTCCTTATCTGCTCACGCTTTTCCTCTAAGCCTTTTAAGTATTCAAGCCTTTCGGACAGCTGCCTTACAAGCTGGTCATCCAATGAACCGGTCATTTCCTTCCTGTATCGTGCAATAAAGGGTATGGTATTGCCCTCATCCAGCAGCTTTACGGTATTTTCCACCTGAGTTTCCTTAAGGTTTAATTCCTTTGCCAAAGTTTTAATTATATCCATTTTTAACCTCGCTTAAATTTATTTAAGTTCTATTATTTTAATCTCCACATTTCCCTCATCGTCAATATCAATAATGCCATAGCTTGGCTTACTGCCGCCTCTGGGCAATGACAGGCTGCCGGGGTTTACAATATACAGTCCGTTATGCTCCTCCGCAAGGGGAATATGTGTATGTCCGAACACACATATGTCCGCCTGATTTTCCATAGCCGCATAGCTTAATCTAATAAGGGAAAACTTTACATCATACCTGTGTCCGTGGGTAATGAATATTCTTTTTCCCCCAAGTTCCGCTATGCGGACAGGCGGCATAAACCTGCCGTAATCACAGTTGCCGCATACGCCGTATACAAGCAGATTTGGGTATTCCTTATTTATAAAATCCACATCGGTTTCATAGTCCCCTGTATGAATAACCCCATCAATTAATCCGTTTATATCCTTTAACAATGCTTTAAATCCGTTTATATTGCCGTGGGTATCTCCCACTGCCAGTATTTTCATAGGGTCACTCCATTTCCTCAAGCTTTTCCTTAACAGCCCTCAACGCCTTTCCCCTGTGGCTGATACGATTTTTTTCCTCCGGCGACAGCTCCGCCGAGGTCATACCATACTCGGGCAGGAAAAAGATAGGGTCGTAGCCAAAGCCGTTTTTACCCTTTATTTCATATCCGATTATACCTTCCATAGTGCCTCTTACCACAATGGTAGGCTTATCCGGAAAGGCTGCCGCAACGGCACACACAAACCTTGCTGTACGCTTTTCATCGGGCACACCCGTAAGTCTGTCAATCAGATTTTTATTCTTAATATCATAGGATGTATCGTGTCCCATATACCTTGCGGAATATATCCCAGGTTCACCGTTTAAATAGTCTATTTCCAGTCCCGAATCATCCGCAAGGACAATCTCTCCGCAAAGGTCTCTTACGGTTTCAGCCTTTATGGCTGCATTTTCCTCAAAGGTCGTACCTGTTTCATCTATATCGGTATTGATACCTGCCTCTTCCATCGTTATGACCTCATAGCTGTCACCGAGGACTGCCTGTATTTCCTTTATTTTACCCTTATTTTTCGTTGCAAATATTACTCTCTTCATAATCCGAGAACCTCCCTCTGTATCTTTTGAAGTTCCTCATTGCCCTTTTTAGCCAGTTCCAGCAGGTTCATCAGCTCATCCATACTGAAAGTATTGTTTTCACCCGTACCTTGGATTTCAACAAATTCTCCCTTATCTGTCATAATAACGTTCATATCCACATCCGCATGGGAATCCTGCTCGTAACATAAGTCAAGCTGAGGTACACCGCCCACTATACCTACACTGACTGCCGAAACAAAGTTTATGATAGGATTTTTTTCAATAATACCATTTTTTACAAGCTTGTCACAGGCAAGGTAAAGGGCAACAAAACCACCTGTAACAGAGGCTGTCCTTGTGCCCCCGTCAGCCTGAATAACGTCACAGTCAATGGTTATGCTTCTTTCACCCAACAGCTTAAAGTCCACCGCAGCCCTTAATGCCCTGCCTATAAGCCGCTGTATTTCAACACCCCTTGCATTCTGCTTGCCTCTGCCTATATCCCTTTTGTTTCTGGTGCCCGTGGCACGGGGAAGCATTGAATATTCCGCCGTAACCCAGCCTTCACCGCTGTCTTTTTTAAAGGGAGGTACATTTTCCTCCACGCTGGCATTGCATATTACCTTCGTATTACCCATTTCTATAAGTACGGAACCCTCCGGATAAATAATATAATCGGGAGTTATTTTAACCTTTCTTAACTCATCGTTTTTTCTCTCTTCCATATATATTGCCTCCTGTTTTTAACAGACATAGTCTATAATGTCACATTATACCACAGTTTAAAACCAAATCAAATCCCTAACTTATACATATCACATCAATTTAATATGGTAATACAGTTATAATTATTTATAGGTTTTGGTAAAGCCTAATTTGAATATCAGTAAATTATGACCTCTCAACAGAGGTTACAGTGTTTT
>CALWRD010000164.1 GCA_944383875.1 uncultured Clostridia bacterium
CCAGAAAGGAACTGACCGAGGCGAAGAAATGCTATGACAAGGTGCGCTTTGCACTGGAGGAAGTAAACAGGAAGGGCTACGGCATAGTAATGCCGTCCCCCGAGGAAACGGAACTGAGCAAACCTGAGGTAGCAAAACACGGCGGCAAATACGGCATTAAACTTACAGCCTCCGCACCCAGCATACATATGATAAGGGCGGATATTCATACTACCGTTGCCCCCATAGTGGGCTCGGAAGAGCAGTCAAAGGAACTTGCGGACTATCTTGCGGAACAATTTGACGGAGACAGGGAAAAACTTTGGAGCTACAATATCTTCGGACGCAGCCTTTCGGATCTGATAAGAGAGGATCTTACCGGCAAGATAAATCATATGCCCGAGGACGCACAGCAGAAGTTTCAGGAAACCCTGCAAAAAATAATAAATGAAGGCAGCGGCGGACTTATCTGTATACTGCTGTAATCAGGAAGTTTTCGTTTAAAATCCTTTAAAATCAACTTGAATTTCCCCTGTTTAAAATCTTTGAAACAGGGGAAAATTACTTTTTCTGTATAAATTAAACAGACCGCTTTCCTTAAGTCCGTTATAACCGTACCGTCTTTGTTGCAATTTTATCTCTGAAAGCACCGTCATGCTCCACAAAGATTATCGTAGGTGAAAAATCCTTTATAAGCTGTTCAATCTGCATACGTGAATAAATATCAATAAAATTAAGGGGTTCATCCCATACGTACAAATGAGCCTGCTCACAAAGACTCTTTGCTATCAGCACCTTTTTCTTTTGCCCCTCGGAAAAGTCTCCCATATTCTTTTCAAACTGTACCCGTTCAAAATCCATTTTCCTTAAAATAGCCTTAAACAGACTTTCATCTATATGATTTTCCTGTGCAAAATCAGACAAATTTCCTTTCAAATATGAGGTATCCTGGGGCACATAGGAAATCATAAGACCGGGGGCTGTGCTAATTCTACCGATATAGTCTATCTTTTCGCCAATCAGAAGCTTCAGCAAACTACTTTTACCGCTGCCGTTTCTGCCGTCAAGGGCAATCCGTTCTCCCTGACCTATTGTGAAAGAAACGGGAGCACAAATTGCTTTCCCTTCATAACACACACTGACATTGTTAAAATCCGCAAGGATATCAGCATAGTGCTCAATCGGGGAAATTTTCAGTCTTTCGGTAGTTTCAGCATTTTTCATAAGCTTTGATTTTTCTTCTGCTGCACGGTTATACCTTGCCTCCGCTGCCCTCGATTTTTTCATCATTTTTGCTGCCTTATGACCTATATAGCCTCTGTCGCAAGGACCGTTTCCCATCTTCGACTTTTCCGCTCGTTCCGACCAAAGAGCCGAACGCCCTGCGGCGGTTTGCAAACGGTTTATATCTTTTTTCAGTTTTTCATTCCGTGCACTTTCAAATGCCTGCTGTCTTTCAAAATTTGTCAGCCACGATGAAAAATTACCGTTCTGCACTTCTATATTTGTTCTGTTCAGTGACAGAATATGATCCACACAGCCATCCAGAAAACGGCGGTCGTGGGATACCAGTATAAAGCTTTTTTTCCTTTTCAGATATGCCGAAACCATTTCTCTTGCTTTAGCATCCAAATGGTTTGTGGGTTCATCAATTAGCAGAAAGCGTCCTTCATTTAAAAACAACGCAGCAAGCAAAACCTTTGTCTGCTCACCCTTTGAAAGGGTTTCAAAGTGGCGCCAAAGTACATCCGCATCCACCTCAAGGTATGACATTTCCCTCATCAACTCCCACTCCTCGGCAGTAGGGCGGATTTCTGATAAAACATCTATCGTCAGTCTGCTTTTGTCTTTAACAGTATACGGAAAATAATCAAACTCAGCAGAAGATATAATTTTACCTTCATATTCATATTTTCCAAGCAAAAGATTTAAAAAAGTAGTTTTTCCTCTGCCGTTTCTGCCAACAAAACCAAGTTTCCAATCGGTATCTATCCGGAAGCTTACATTTTCAAAAATATTATCGTAACTTGACGGATAGGCGAATGTAAGATTTTCAACTTTAATCATCGACATAATAAAATCCCTCCTTATGGGCTTAACCGCCGCAAAAAAATAAGAGCCGCAAGAAAGTCAAATCTTGCAGCTCGTCACAGCAAAAACACCGCCTGACAGGCAGTAATAATATACAGTAAGTGAACAGACTTATAACTTTCTTGCGATAGGCGCAGTTATACCGTAAAACAGTATTACCGCATATTCAAAACTTATCTGCAAGAAAAATTAATCATCCGTATACCTCTTTTCATTTAATCTGTCGGTATTATATCATACCTAAAAAAACTCGTCAACATATAATTAAACCTTTTTCCTTCCCCTGTAATCGGGTCTTATAAAAGGTCCTTTAATTTCTTCCGAAACAAGGGGATAATATATCCAAGGCTTACGATAGGCATTGCCATGTACTTCGCTTTTTCTGTACTCACGCAGCTCATCAACGGGGAAATCTGCCATATAAATTCCCTCTGCTTCCCCTGCCTCAATAACCAGCATATCCCTTGAACCTTCCTCATCCGGTCTGTAAGCTATGCCGTCAAAGGCAGAGGAATGTCCGTTGCAGTCGGGTTTGTCTTTGGGATAATTTGCTGTAGCAATGCCAACCATATTTTCATAAGCCCTTGCCCTTAGCTGGGAAAGGCGGTTTATCTCCATGGGGCAAGCATTGGGCACAAGGATAATCTCCGCACCCTTAAGCATAAGTATTCTGGCGCTTTCGGGAAACTCCCTGTCATAGCATATCATAGCCCCAACCTTTACGCTGCCATTTACCGTGTCAAGGTGGGCAACATAAAAATCATCTCCCGCCGTAAGTCTGCACTCATCTCCGAAATCACAGGTATGCACCTTGGAATATTTAAGCTGCATTTTTCCAAACCTGTCAAAAAGGCAGATGGTATTCCTCGGAAGGGGCTCATAGCTTTCCATAAAAGTTATTCCGATTGCCATATTCAGTTCCGCCGCAAGGGAGCCAAAGGAAGCAACAAATTCTCCGTCGTCAGCCACCGCCGTCTCCCTCAGAGTATGTATATCCTCGCTTATTGTATAGCCGCAGCTCCACATTTCGGGAAACAGTGCAATATCCGCACCTGCCGCCTTAGCCCTTCGACAATACTCCACACCTTTTTCCAGATTTTCTTCAAAAGTTGTGCCGGGCATTAACTGCATCAATGCCACCCTTAAATTTTTCATATGTTTCAATCCCTTTTACTTTATAAAGCCCGGAGTGGATAGATAACGCTCCCCGCTGTCAGGCATAAGTACAACAATGTTCCTTCCTTTATTTTCCTCACGGTTGGCAAGCTGCAATGCAGCCCAAGCCGCCGCACCGGAAGTAATACCCACAAACAATCCTTCATTTGCCGCAAGCTGACTGCACATATCATAGGCAGCCTCACCGCTTACGGGCATAACCTCATCATAAACAGATGTGTCCAATATTTCGGGTACAAAACCGGCGCCTATGCCCTGAAGCAGATGAGGACCGCTTTCCTTTCCCGAAAGCACCGCAGAGGTATCAGGCTCTACGGCAACTATCCTGACCTCGGGCTTTTTGCTCTTAAGGTACTCCCCTACGCCCGTTATTGTACCCCCGGTGCCTACACCTGCCACAAATATATCCACATTACCCTCCGTATCCTCCCATATTTCGGGTCCGGTAGTTTTAAAGTGTGCCTCAGGGTTGTCCTTATTTACGAATTGACCCGGTATAAATGCACCGTCTATTTCCTTTGCAAGCTCCTCAGCCTTTTCTATGGCACCTGCCATACCCTTTGCTCCGTCGGTAAGAACCACTTCGGCACCATATGCCTTAAGGAGGCTGCGCCTTTCAATACTCATAGTTTCAGGCATGGTAAAAACAGCCTTGTATCCCCTTGCCGCCGCAACACTTGCAAGTCCGATACCTGTATTTCCGCTGGTAGGCTCAATAATGGTGGAACCTTCCTTAAGCTCCCCACGCCTTTCAGCCTCAAGCACCATATTTAGGGCAACCCTGTCCTTACTGCTTCCGGCAGGATTAAAATACTCCAGCTTAGCCAATATAGCTGCCTCAGCACCCATTGCCTTTTCAAACCTGTTAAGACGTAAAAGGGGGGTTTTACCGATTAATTCCGATAAGCTTTGATATATTTTTGCCATATATATTCATCTCCTTTTTCGCAATTATAGCATAATAGAAGCAGCTTGTTAAGAGAAAAATCACAGCTTATATATCCCATAAACCCTCAACTCTATCTTGTAAAAAAATGTATGGTATGCTATGATGGCAGTATCGGAGGTGCAAAATGAAGTACGACAGTATAATTTTCGATCTGGACGGCACTCTATGGGATGCCGTTGACAACATACTGATATCATGGAATGAAGTTTTGGTAAGACATGGCATTAAGGAAATAACCAAGGATGAGCTGTCCCACTGTATGGGAATGGAAATGACGGCAATAGCGGCAAAGCTTTTTCCTCAGTTCGATGAAGAAAAACGCAATGCTCTGCTTGACGAATGCAGCGAAAACGAACTTGACTATCTTGCAGAGCATGGCGGCTATATCTTTGAAGGAATGACCGATGTAATAAAAACCCTCAGTAAAAATTACAGACTTTTCATATGCAGCAACTGCCAGAAGGGATATATAGAATGCTTTTTAAAAAGCAGCGGACTTGATGAATATTTTGAAGACAGAGAGTGTTGGGGCAATACAGGCAAACCCAAAGCAGATAACATAAAACTGCTGATTAAACACAACAGCCTTAAATCCCCGCTGTATGTGGGCGATACCGCAAAAGATGAACATTCCGCTCATTTGGCGGGAATAGATTTTTGTTTTGCAGCCTATGGTTTCGGAAAAAGCGACAAACATGAGTATATAATAAATTCTCCATCGGATTTGTTAAATATATTATAAGCATTTATGCAGTTTTACAGCAAAAAATCGCCTGAAACAAATTTTTTTAACTAAAACTTATCCAAGTTTTGTATAATTTCATTAAAATTCGGTTATAATTATTGTTAATTAATACTCTGTAGATTTTCCTCGGAGTATGGTATAATTAACCTGTTATGATGTTGAAGTTAACGAAGGAATGAAAGGCAAAGCTGCGCTTTGGCGGAATTATATCTCCGCTACGCAAAAGAAAGGAGGATAAGTTTTGTTTAAGGTAGGCGATAAAGTAGTGTACCCGCTGTACGGCGCAGGGACCGTGAAAGCTGTTGAAAGCAAGCTGATTGATGGGGTAAAGTCAAACTACTATGTGCTGGATGTACCTGTAGGTAATTTAATGATAACCGTTTCGGTTGCGAAATCGGAGGAGCTTGGCTTAAGGAGCATTAACTCACGCTCAGAGGTAATTAAAATTATCCATGACGCTGAGCCTATCTCCATGTCGGGCAACTGGACACAGCGGTATAAGGACAATATGGAAATACTCAAAAGCGGCGACCTGTTTAAAATTGTGGAAGTGTACAAGACATTAATGCTGCGTGAACGTGTAAAGAGTCTTTCCGGAGCAGAGAAAAAGCTTCTTACCACCGCTAAGCATATTATACTGACCGAAATAATCCTTTCTCAGGATACGGACAAGCATTCCGCCGAGGAAATGCTTAACGACTCACTGCTGGTGAGCGCGTAAAAACAAAAGCCCTGACCTTTATCCGGGAAGGGCTTTAATTATGCTTTTCCACAAACTTCCATGGACTTTATCCTCAAAATATGATATATTATTAGTCTGTAAATAAACACTTAGGAGGAATTGTCATGCCACATGGCAGAATACTCACCTTTACATATATAGCCTTAAGTACAATAATTTGTTTTTGTATTATATCCTTTTTAAACAGCTCTCCCAGGCATATATTTGCCCCGCAGCAAGTTGAAGCACAGGAGCTTACACCCGTGCAGGCTGCTTTAGTGGAGCATATAAACCGCATTGAGGACCCTGATTACAGGCATATGCTGATATTCAGACGTATCAACAAGCTGCTTGAAGAAAACAGCTATACAGCCGATACCCTGCAATTTGCGGAGGAATTTGTACCCGAAAACGGCAGGGAATATACCCCTAAGGATATAGTGGTTACAGACAGTGCATTGATACTTAAAAAGTACGCCAATATACCTGAAGATACCGACCACGCAAGGCTTACAGTACTCAATACAGGTTCCTGTCTGATTGATTCGGTACCTTATTTCTGGGGTGGTAAAGCCTCCTACAAGGGCTGGAACGACCGTTGGGGACAGGATGTGGTTGTATCAAGCGGCAGCTTTATAGCTGAGGTTGCGGCAGAGGGCGGCAATGAACTGCGAAAAGCTGATGCGGAAGGTACACAGGTGCTTATTCCCTACGGACTGGACTGCTCCGGATTTGTGGACTGGGCATACTGGACAGCCCTTAACTACCGTATAGGCTACAGTACAAGGGAACAGTGGGCTAACTCAAACGAAATAACGGCAGAAGAACTGCTCCCGGGTGACTTGGGCTTTTTATGCACTCCATCGGATCCTATGGTAAACCACGTGGGAATGTACATAGGTAAAAATGACGATGGGGAAATGATGTGGCTGCACTGCTCTTCCGGCAGCGGAGTCAATATCAGCTCTCCGGAATTTGTATATTACAGGCGACCCAATATAGATATTTACTATCAGACAGAATAAGCATACATAATAAGGACATTGGATACATATTAAATATGCTCTGTAAATTGTTCGGAATATCTCATCATATTCTCCCTTTTTCACTTGGCAGAGAATATTACAGCAAACGCCTATGCAGCATAAAGTTGCATAGGCGTTTGAATTATATAAAATATCGAAGTGTTTTTCTTATTTGTCTATCAGGCTGTCAAAAAAGCAAACTGCATTGTCAACATCATTTTTATCCGGATGTCCTTTCGCTATACCGCCAATCAATTTAAAAGGTCCGAAGGTATTATAGCCGAAGCATCCAAAAGCTCCTTTGATCTTTGAGTTTTTTTCCAATGCAACCGCTTCGATCGCTTTTGTGTAGCCCTCCTTTTTTGCCCCATAGGTATAAATAAAAAATACGGGTTTATTGTTTGGAAGATTTTTTTGCGCAAACCTCAAAACCGATTTGTGAAACTTGGAATAGTATATGCCGGATGCAAAACCGATCATATCATATTCGGCAAGGTCAAAATCCTGTGTTCGTATTGCGTCAATCAATGTAACTTCATATTTGCCGGAAATTGCATCAAGCAGTTTCTTTGTATTTCCATGGTGTTTAGAGTAATAAATAATCGCAGTTTTCATATGTATCTCTCCTTGACTTGAAGTGGTATTTTTATTATACTTGATACGATAATCGCATACAAGTACGCAGTTTGAATATACATAGTACGATTGATGATACCGGAGGAATACAATGAAAAAAGATATGACCGCAGAAGAGTATTTGAGGAAAATATTATCAAGCGAAGTGCGTGATGATTGCCCTATGAGAAAGACATTAGAGTTATTGAGCGGCAAATGGCGAATACGTATTATTTATGAACTTTGCAAACGCCCGATTTGCCGTTTCGGAGAACTGAAAAAAGCAGTTCCACGCATCACAAATACAATGTTAACAACTACACTTCGTGATTTAGAGGAGCTTGAAATTATCCACAGGGAACAGTTCAATGAAATACCTCCCCACGTTGAATACTCTCTTACAGAAAAAGGGAAGGCGTTACTGCCTGTTTTCTTTGAACTTGCAAAATGGAGCGACAAGTATTTTGAAAAGCAGTAAATTGTCTGAAAGATTTTTTTCATTTACAGCAAACAAACAGTAAGAGATAATATAACATCGGGAGAATAAATAATGACTGATATTCAAAATTTATGTAACATTGTCAGGAGCTTTCCTTTGGCAGAGGGTGAAAACAAAACCAAACTTCCGTATCTGACATTTTACCGTTTCAAAGAGAAAAAAATCGAAATGCCACAGACAGGGAATTTTTATATTTATATGGTGCTAGATGGCTCTCTGCGCCTGTACACCCCCTCAGGAATCTTAGACTATATTCCCGGACAATACTCAATATCCGAAATCGACACCCCTATTTGCGGACATATACTGACTTTTTCCGAAAAATCGGATTTTCTGGCACTGGCTATAGAATTTACATTAAACGATGTAATATCCGTAGTACTGGATTTGGAGGAAAACCTCGCGGAAAAAATCATAAATTTGCAAATTGAAGACAAGGTAATGACGGACTCGGACAAGAACGTAACCTCCTCCGTTTACAGATTAATTTCCGTAACAGATGAACCTGTCCGCAGTACTTTTATGGGAAAGCATATCCTTCGGGAAATCATTTTTAATATTTTATGCGGTTCCTGCGGCAGTCGTTTTCTGCAAAGTATAATCAATATTCAGCAGGCAGGAGAAATATACGAAGCAAACAGCTGGATAAAGGAAAACTTCCGTAATTCCTTTACTGTGGAGGAACTTGCGGAGCAGAGGAATATGAGTGTGTCTTTGTTTCATCAAAAATTCAAAAGCGCAGTTGGAATGGGACCACTGCAATGCCAGAAACGACTTAGGCTTACAGAGGCACGAAGACTGATGCTGGATGAAAACAAAAATGTAACGGAAGCTTCACTGGAAGTCGGATATGAAAGTGTTTCCCAATTTACAAGGGATTACGGAAAAATGTTTGGGACAGCCCCAAAAGAAGATATTTTAACTCTCAAAAAACTATTAAAGAAATAGGCAATTTTTTTGCAGAAATTGGCAAGCCCCAATAAGCATCACCTGTTAAAATAAAGATGAATAAAAACATTTCAAGTAAAATTTATATGGAGGTTTTTACTATGATTTTAACAGATGAGTTATGTGACAAACTGTGTGCAGCTGCACATGAAAAAAGCAAGGAATTAGGCATAGACATCAGCTTTGCGGTATGCGACGAAAACGGACTGCCAAGGGTATACCGCCGCTACGGGGAAGCATTGGTGCTTAGCATTACCCTTGTACCCGGCAAGGCATACACGGCAGCGGTCACACAGTGCAAGACAAAGGATGTGGCTTCCTGTTCAGTTGAGGGCGGCTCTCTTATGGCAATTCAAACCAATGACCCTAAAATCACACTGGTTGCCGGAGGCTATCCATTGTTTGTAAAGGGCAAAATTGCAGGCGGTATAGGCATAGGCGGCGGCACAGAAGAACAGGACTGCGCAATAGCCGAGTATGTGGTTTCTGTTTTTGAAGAGCTGACAAAATGAGTACATTCTGTACCTGCGAAAATCTGAATTGTCCCCTGCATCCTTCAAACCACGACAAAGGTTGTTCTCCCTGCATCGCCAAAAATCTAAAACTGAAGGAAATACCAAATTGTTTTTTCAACCAGATAGATAATTCCCAATGCAAAAATGGGGATACATATAAAGATTTTGCCGATTTGATTTTAAAATACTACAAGCAATAAATCTTAAAACCAGTAAAGGGGCTGTCTGTGACAACCCCTTTTGTACGTGCCAAAAAATACAGTACACGTATTTTTCCGAAATATTATATATAATTTTAATCACAGTTTTGCAACTGCCTTAAGTGCATTATCCAAATCGAAAATTATATCATCTATATGCTCCGTACCGATGGACAACCTTACGGTATTTGGTTTGATGCCGCTTGCAGCAAGCTCCTGTTCTGTCATCTGTGAGTGGGTAGTTGTTGCAGGATGGATAACAAGGGACTTAACATCCGCCACGTTTGCAAGGAGGGAAAATATCTCCAGATTGTCAATAAAGGTCTGAGCCTCCTTCACACCACCCTTAATTTCAAAGGTGAAGATAGATGCGCCGCCCTTTGGAAAATACTTTTTGTATAAAGCATTATATGGATTATCCTCAAGGGAAGGGTGATTAACCTTCTCAACAAGAGGATGATTGTTAAGGTAATCAACTACCTTAAGAGTATTTTCAATATGTCTTTCCACCCTTAATGAGAGGGTTTCAAGCCCCTGTAAAAACAGGAAGGCATGGAGAGGGGCAACAGAAGCGCCGGTATCCCTCAGAAGCACCGCCCTTATCCTTGTTACAAAGGCAGCAGCTCCCACAGCGTCATAAAAGCTGATGCCGTGATAGCTTGGGTCCGGCTCCGTAACAGAAGGAAACTTCCCGGAAGCCTTCCAGTCAAACCTGCCGCTGTCTACTATAACACCGCCCAGAGCCGTGCCGTGACCCCCGATAAACTTTGTTGCGGAGTGCACCACTATATCGGCGCCGTGCTCAATGGGTCTTAAAAGGTATGGAGTGGCAAAGGTGCTGTCTACCACAAGGGGGATGCGATTTTTATGGGCAATATTCGCCACAACCTCAATGTCTATAAGATTTGCATTTGGATTGCCTATAGACTCTATATATACAGCCTTGGTATTTTCCCTTATTGCACCTTCAAAGTTTGAAAGATCATCGGGGTCCACAAAAGTAGTTTCAATGCCGTACTCCTTAAGAGTGTGGGCAAAGAGGTTATATGTGCCGCCATAGAGAGTTGAGGCTGCCACAATATGATCCCCTGCCTTGGCAAGATTTTGTATGGTATAGGTAATTGCCGCAGCACCGCTTGCAACCGCAAGGGCGGCAATACCCCCTTCAAGGGCTGCTATCCTGCGCTCAAATACATCCTGAGTAGGATTTGTCAGTCTGCCGTATATGTTGCCCGCATCGGTTAAGTTAAACCTTGCCGCTGCATGCTCGCTGTCCCTGAAAACATAGGATGTGGTCTGATAAATAGGTACTGCCCTTGCATCGGTGGCAGGATCCGGGCTTTCCTGTCCTACGTGAAGCTGCAAGGTCTCAAAATGCAAGTTTCTTTTATTAATACTCATAACACTGTCCTTTCCTTGTCAAAAAGTTAAT
>CALWRD010000165.1 GCA_944383875.1 uncultured Clostridia bacterium
TTTTGTGCCATATTAAATCTATCATCAATATCACAAGCACTAAGTGTATTGTTGCTGTAACTTAGATTTAAAATAAAATCAAGCCCATTAAGCCCTTTTATGTTAAACAATTGTTCATTATACCTAAGTGCACCATTACTCATATCTACACTGTCATTTACGCAATTTGTATAATCTATAGCTCCAGTCTTCAATGTTGAATCAAATTGGCTGTTTTCCGATGAATCAGCACTCATTGCCGCTATTACACTTTGTGCTATTTCTCCACTTTGCCTAACTTGTGCTATAGCATTTCGCACATCTACACTAAATCCATCATATTTAACATGAGTAATTTCTTGAAGTTTCTCATCACATATACTAATCGAAGACTGATTTACGGTTTTAACTGCATTAACTATACTCTCTTCAAAATTAGATTCACCTGTATATACGTCTAACCTTGATTCAAGACCATTTGCTTTGACTTCATTATTTATAATCTCAGCACTATCAAAGACAGATGCAGCCTCTAACATACTTAAATTAGTATGTTTAGCTACAGCATAAATATCAGGAATAACATATGGAGAAACACCTGTTGATACCAACTTTGCCATGTCATTTTTTTGATCAGATTCAATCATAAAATTGTATTTAAAAGACAATCTGTAATACAAATCAGCCACTTCCATAGCTTTATTTTCACTTCCATAATACGATATTAAATCGTATGCGTTTTCTATACTTGTTTCCATCTTTTGCATAACCAACGCTATAGGAACAGATTCTGGCATAGAATAGCCCCATTCTTCACAGTTTAACATAGTATCTTCTCTTACCCCTACATACTGCATAAAAAATACCCTTTCAGTATAGCTAAGAGATGAATACGTTCTTCCACTATATAGAATTTCATTTATATATGCTGGAAATTTATCACTATCTATGCTGTAATCCGCATAATATTGCAAAGCTTCGCTTGAAGTAGCAACATCAAGTGCCATTCCACTGGCAATTTTATCAGCTAATTCACTTACGCTCTCACCTATTTTTCCACTTATATCCACATCTTTTAGCCCTTCACCTATAGACTCAATTTTATTACTAAGGCTACCCATCGTTTCTCCAGCAAATTCAATACCTGCCTCAATTAATTCTACATCTTGAGCCATCACTTGTTGAGAAAATAAAAGTACCGATATAATAACTGCTAAATATTTATTTATTTTTTTCATAAGCTTTACCTCACATTGTGTCAAAAACTATTTGAGTTTGTCCTGAACTTATACCTTCAAACTCAATACTAGCTACAACTCCACTCCAATTTTTTTCTTTTACTTTAGTTACATAAAATTTAATTACACCATCTTTATTGCTGACAATTTCAATATTATCGTCTGTAACCACCATTTCGCCATCAATTTCACCCAGATGCAATCCTAATGATTTAAGTTTAAGAATACTATCATCATATGTAATTGAAAATGGTATCATATCAGAATATGGAACATTTGCTGCTGTTAAGGTATATTTATAGGTTTCTCCTTCAGTCACATTTATTGATTTGGAAGCACTCTGAATCTGAAATACATCCCCTTCATTTATACAATTTATAATATTTCCACCAGAATTAAAACCAACAATTTTAGTTACACTACCCGTATTATCCTTTGATGTACAACATATTATATTACAATTTGACAAGGTACCACCATTCATATATCCGATAATGACTCCTGCATAAGTATATCCGCTGACATCAACTCCAAATACACTCAGATCTTTAATAGTAGCACCCCTTGTATACCCAAAGATTCCCTAATAATCCAAATATCCCGTATTTATTTTAAAATTGCTTAATCTGTGATTATTTCCTTCAAATGTTCCTGAAAATCCAGTCGAATTAGGACCAATAGATGAAATTTCTGCACCGCCAAAATCAATATCATTCATTAATCTATAGCAAGCACTTAGTTTATTAGATATTTTATAATAATCTTCCTTGGTATATATTTTATATGGATTAGCCACTGTACCATTGCCTTCAGCAGGGTATAAACTCTGTTGATCTGTCCATACAACAGGTGTAAATTGACTTCTTGACGAATTGTCTCCTATACCCAGCTGACCATAAGTATTACTGCCAACAGTCCACACCGTTTGATCTTTCTTAACTATAACAGCAAAATCGTTACTAGCTGCAACATCCTCTACTTCACCTATATCAATACTTAGCACAGCAGAATTTTCCGGTATGCTCACGCCCATATCAAATGGAAAATCCTCCTTATCCCCCCAAAAAAACAGTTGTCCGTCATTATTTATTGCAAAGGCGGCTCCTTCTCCAGACGCCACCTTTTTAATATTGTTAAGTCCTGGAATTTCTGTGAGAGAATACAGATTTTGATTACTGCCTGTTGCCAAATTATTCCAAACGTTATAACCACATGCATATACCTTACCCTCTTTATTCCATGCATAGGATTGATATGAACCTGCGTCTATACCTTCTATTCCTGTTCTTATACTTACAGGTTTCAAATTATATTTTTCGTTTCTTATATCTCCCAGTTGACCAAATGTATTGCTGCCAAAACTGTAAAGTGTAGTATCCTGCTTTAAAACAAGGCTATGATCGTATCCGGCTGCAACATTTTCTAAATATGTAAGTGTTACTTTATTGGGAACAGCATTATTAATGGTCGTCCTGTCTCCCAACTGCCCTTTGTCATTTTTGCCCCATACCCATACATTTTTTTCTGTATCCACAGCCATAGCATGTCCGTTTCCTGCTGATATTTCCTTTATTGTTTTATCTAAACTAAGTTTAACAGGATACACAGACATTGTTACTATTCCGTTTTCATTAATTACACCTTCACTGCTACTTGTTGTTATACCTAATTGTCCATACTCATTACTCCCCCACAAATACACATTTCCATCAAAATCTAAAGCCATGCTAAAGTTGCCACCTGCTGCTACTTGCTTTATATTGCTTAAATTATTAACAAGTACGGGATTTGTCTTGGATACAGTAGTACCATCGCCTAACTGTCCTTTATCATTTTTACCCCATGCCCAAACTGTACCGTCAGACTTCAACGCCAAACAATGTCCCAAACCAGCAGCAACATCCGTGATATTTGCATTAAACGAATCTCCGGATCCAATAACCTGCACAAACGTTCTTGAATTTTCAGTAGTCCCGTTTCCAAGTTGTCCATACTCGTTAACACCAACAGCATATACCTTTCCTTCATTTGTTAATGCTACTGCAAAATTCGATCCACAAGACATATCAACTACATTTGATATATTCATATTTACAGGTTCATAGGAATATGGTGTATCACCATCAAAAAACGAAGCATTATTTATTTGCAGTCCCCAAAGATCCAAGCTACCATCTGTTCTTAATCCTAATGTAAAATGATTTCCACATTCAATGCTCCTATATGTATTTGCAGGATTATTAGATTTTTCTAAATAACTATAACTATAGTTAGTTATTCCCATCTCGCCATATTCATTATTGCCTACTACCCATGTATTTTCAGGAACTTCATTATCTTTTACGTAATATGAATGTGTGTACCCGCTCTTTATCTCCCCCAAACTTTCAAAGCCTTCAATTTCTTCAAATTTTGTTATAGTATCATCTTTTACTTCACCAGCTAAAAGAAGGCTTCTATAATTTGGAGTTACTTCATCAGGCGGATCATATGCCTGAACCAATAAAAGCGTTTGATTACCTCCAGCACTGACACTATCTACATCTCTGAATACTTCTCCCCCAATTCCCGGAACTAGTCCCGGACGCTGTTTTTCATTTCCCCAATTTGGATTGCCCAACTGTCCCTTGTCATTTGCGCCAAACACAAAGGCACTGTTAGCGGCTTTTACTACACTATGGCGAAGACCTGCATCTATCTCCGAAACATAAGTTGAGGAGCTTCCTCCCTTTATCATAGAAAAATCCACTTGCATCGGTATGCATCTATCTATATTTGTACCAATACCCAACTGTGAATAATCTGAGCAACCCCATGTATAAAGTTTTCCTTTTGCATCAACAGCCATAGAATGATACCCACCTGCAGCAATCTGCACAACATTTTCCAAACCTTTAACTTTAACTGGTGCACTTTTATTTTCAAAAAAGCCATTACCTAACTGTCCTTCAGTTCCTCGTCCCCATGCCCAAACAGTTCCATCCTCTTTTAACACAAGAACATGCTCACCACCAGCAGAAATATCTTTAATTGGAGAGGCATTAAATAATCTTATGTTTTCGTCGTAAGACATCTTTTCTTCTGCATTAGTAAACTCATCATCATATATAACCGTTTCTATATCTTCTTTTGTTAAATATGATAAACTATCCCTTAAATTTAATAAAGAGGACTTATTAATGTATCCATTTAATGATGAAACTTTATCAGCTCCATTTACTAAACATTCCTTTACTTTTTCAGGTTCAATTACAACTCCATCCGAATAAATTGCACACGCTGCATTAGTAACTACCGCCGCGGCCATTGAAGTACCATTTTTTTCAACTTTTACATTACCTGGAGCCGTGCTGCTTATATTTCTTCCCAAAGCAGCAATATCTACATTTTGTATCCCATAATCCGAATAATAAGATAAGCCCTTATCCGCATTTACACTTGTTACGCTTATAATATTAGGTAAATCAAAACTTGCAGGATATACAGGTACATCATCCATATTTTGCCTAAAATTACCCGCAGCACACACAAATAAAACATCCGGAGCATTTTCTATGGCTTCCTTTAAGGCAACATTGTAGTCAGTGCTGCCAAAACTCATATTAATAATCTTAACACCATTTTCTTTTGCATACTCTATTGCACGTATAATATCACTTGTTGTTGCACTACCGTTTTCAAATACATTAAGAGCTATCATTTTTATATTTGGATTATCAATATAGCTCGTAGCACTGCTTTTTCCCGCTATAATTCCTGCGACGTGTGTACCATGAATCATATCTGTATTTCTATCGACAATATCAGTTTCAGTATTGCCATTAGTTTCAGTAGACTCAAAACTAGTGTCTATAAAATAGTCTTTTAATTCCATATTGTTTGTATCAATATTTGAGTCTATAATAGCAACAACGACATCATCTTTCTTCTCTAAACTTATTAATTCATTTTCTACAACAAAATTTTCATTAATATCTATACTATTAGAACTATCATTAACATCAGTGCTCTCCAATTCTAACAAATAGTTTGGCTGTATATACTCCACATTACTAGAATTAAATCTACTTTTTGCTTCCTCAAGTGTGATTTTTTCATCAAGTTCAACAACTGATACAGAATCTAATGTATTTTCTACAGCTGAACCATTACTTTCTATTGCCATACTCCTTGCTCTCTTACTATTTTTCTTGTGTTTAACTATAAAACTATTATATCTATCGTTTGTATCCGCTTTTAAAGATAACTTTTCACCTGTTTCCTGTGCTGAAATTTCTATCGCACAGGTACCCATCGTCATAACGTTAATTAAAAATATGCTTAATATTCTTTTTAACATTGAACCGACCCCCAAAAGTTAGACATAAAAATTTAACGATTGGAGGTCGGTTTTCATTATTGCTGATTTTTTTTGTAATCAATTCCCCGTGTTTCCATTGCCTTAATAATGGGTCGCATAGACTCACCCAGTTCACTTAAAGCATATTCCACTCTGGGCGGCACTTCGGGATAGACGGTACGGGTAATAATACCGTCCTTTTCCATAGAACGCAAACTATCTGTCAGCACCTTTTGACTGATACCTTTCAAATCCTTCTTCAATTCATTAAATCGCCATGGGCGTACAAGTAAATTACGCATAATAAGCAGCTTCCATTTGCTGCCTATAAGGGAAACGGTTGTTGCCACAGGGCAAGCGGGCATTTCTTCCTTTGTAAGCATATCAGCACCTCATTTCAATAGTTTCCAATTTAATGTTATACTACAATTATAATGCAGCATAACAAAAATCGCAAGCCGGTTACAAAAAAGTGACTAAGTAATAGATTTGTGCGTACTTTTTCTCCCGACAAATATAAATTACAATAGAATTGCGAACAGGAAAAGGTTCGACATAAAAAACGGAGGTAAATAATTATGGCACTTTCTAATTTACTTGGATGGACTGAAAAAAATGAAGCAGCATCTGCTGCGGCTTGCGGTTCCGCCTGCGGCGCATCTGACAAGCCTGAGGAAAAGCCTGCTGCATGCGGTTCTGCCTGCGGTGCGTCTGACAAGCCTGAAGAAAAGCCTGCCGCATGTGGTTCTGCCTGCGGCGCGTCTGACAAGTAATCAGTCCTGTCCCCCTTTAAACATGTTCCCGACGGATTTGTTCGGTCGGGAACATCCGAAAAGATACTCGGTAATACCGATTTTTATATAAAGTGAGGTTATTCGTTATGAAGCAATATTTTTCTTTCCAATGGCACATCACCGATGAATGTGACCAACGCTGCAAACACTGTTATATTTTTTCCGAAAACAACTGCAAAGAGATTGACTCAATGAGTTGGCAGCAAATGCAGGATACCTTTTACAATTGTCTGGACTTTTGTAAAGTCTACAATCGTCTGCCATATTTCTACATCACCGGAGGCGACCCAATTTTGCACCCCGACTTTTGGAGGCTGTTGGAACTTATTAAAGAACATAACATTCCCTTCACCATTCTCGGAAATCCGTTTCACCTAAATGATGAAGTCTGTAAAAGGCTGAAGGACTATGGCTGTCAGAAATATCAGCTTTCACTTGACGGTATGCAAAAAACTCACGACTGGTTTCGCAAACCCGGCAGCTTTGATATTACCTTGGATAAAATCGGATGCATTAACCGAGCAGGTATCCGCAGCGTGATTATGACAACGGTTTCGGATACCAATATTGATGAAATACCCGATATAATCGACACAGTAGTAAAAACCGGAGTAAATGTATTTGCCTTTGCCAGGTACTGTCCCACTGCCGAAGACAAAGACGTAGGAATAAAACCTTTACGCTACCGCAAGCTGTTGGCAGACTGTGACAAAAAGTTTAAGGAATATGAGGCAGCAGGCTGCAAAACTTATTTTAATAGGAAAGACCATCTATGGACACTGTATGAATACGAAACGGG
Source organism: uncultured Clostridia bacterium (assembly GCA_944383875.1). Taxonomy (GTDB): domain Bacteria; phylum Bacillota; class Clostridia; order Lachnospirales; family CAG-274; genus CALWRD01. The sequence goes on from CALWRD010000165.1 coordinate 7,150, forward strand.
AACATTCAAAATACCTGAAAACGTTGAGGCAGGTATGATATACAGCGGATGCAACTGCGGCAACTGTCATCTTACCATCCTGCCTACCGGTGATGTTTTCGCTTGTCGCAGAGTACAAAACAGCAGGGTGGGCAACGTGCTCGAGGACAGACTTGCCGATATATGGGTAAGCAAAATGGAACAATACAGAGAATACACAAAATTTGAAAAATGCAGCAAGTGTGAATTATTATCATTCTGCCGAGGTTGTCCCGCCGTTGCAAGCGGCAAAAGCGGAAACTTTTACAGTGCTGATCCCCAATGTTGGAAGGAGATTATTTGATTATGAAAGATATAATGGATGTTATTATGCACCGTCGTGCAATCAGACGTTTTGAAACAAGACAAATTAATGAAGATACTTTGCAGGACATTTTAAATGCAGGACTGTATGCTCCAAGCGCAGGAGGACGACAGAGCGTAATTTTTGCCGTATGTCAGGATAAAGAGGTGAATACACGCCTTGGCAAAATAAAGCGCAGCAACTCTCATCCTCATATGGCAACGGCAAACAATTATGTTTCCAAGGAACAACCCAGCATTGCAGATGACCCCAAAATCACAAACGCCTTCTATGATGCACCTACGGTGATTACGTTGTTTGCACCAAAAAACTTTCTGTTCTCTGCCGAGGACTGCGCAATAGCTGCCGAAAATATGATGCTGGCAGCAGACTCCCTTGGAGTGGGTTCCTGCTATATCGGACAGGGTTGGACTGCATTTGCAGACCCATACGGACAGGAAATTCTAAGAAAGTGGAAGATACGTACCGACTATTATGCTGTAATGCAGCTGCTTCTTGGTTATCCTCGTGAAAATGATCCTCACCCTACGCCAAAACCTCGTAAAGACGGACGAATACTCCGCTTTTAACACTCACTAACGATGACTGTCAAAATTTCAGAATATTTACGCCGTTATATGATAAGATAGATATAACGGCATTTTTTTGCAGCAAAAACAATACTTTTTATTATATTTTTTTCTATTCAGATAAAATTTATATCCGGCTGATTTTCATATTACCTTTTCTCTCCATATAAGGGATAATCAAGAGAAAATTTAAGGCAAAAAAGCCTTATTAAATCACAAAAATTAAGCAAAAATGAACTTAAAATTAAAGGCAGATGAAGAAAATATTAAACCTTGCAGAGACAAACATTGTTCACGGTTTATTAACAATTTATTCACACTTGCCCTTTATAATCAAGCTTAAAGAAAATAAAAATTCTAACAGGAGGTAATTGTTATGAATGAAAATGAAAACAATTTTAATTCCGAACCTAATACAGAACCTTCAGTAAACAATATACAAGACAATTCTGCAAATGAATTATCCGATACCAACAATCCCGAAAATACCTTTAGCAACTCTGCCAACGAGTACAATGACGTTGTGGAAAACAACACAGGCAGTTTCAGCCACAATCCTTCGGCTGACGGTATATCAACCTTCGGTGAATTAAACAATGAAAATGCATTCACTCAGGAAGAGACTCCTTCCGTTGCAGAAACCCCAAAGCACAAGACAAGTCGTTCCGCTTATAAGCGTACGATAGCACTTGGGCTTGCAGGAACTATTCTTTGCGGCGCATCAATCGGATTGTCCTTAGGAGTAGGTCTTAATGTATCAAAGAATTTATTCGTGGACGGAGCAAGCAACTTTTCCTTTGCCAATGACACTGATGAAAATGCAACCATCACCGCCTCACCTACGGATTCCCTTAACCTCACTCCTTCCGAAGATTCGGTTGCGACACTTTTCAACAATGTAAAAGACTCTGTTGTAAATATTTCAATAACGGTACAGAGCTCAAACTTCTTTAATCAAACATATGAGAGTACCGGCGCTGGTTCAGGTATAATCTACTCTCAGGATGATGAAAAAGTATACATCGTTACTAACAACCACGTTGTAGAGGATGCATCAAGTGTACAAATTTCCATCACAGGTTCTGAGCAAGTTGATGCAAAACTTGTGGGTAAAGATGCAACATCAGACCTTGCCGTTATATCTGTACTTAAAACAGACCTTGCGGCTGCCGGCATTACTTCCGTAACTCCTGCTGTATTCGGCGACAGCGACAGTATGGAAGTAGGCGAGTTTGTAATAGCAATAGGTAATGCTTTGGGTCAGGGTAAGACTGCTACAAGAGGTATCATAAGTGCTGTTAACAAAACCATTAATATTGATGGCAAAGAATTGACCGTACTGCAAACTGATGCAGCCATTAACCCCGGCAACAGCGGCGGTGCACTTGTAAATACCGCAGGCGAGGTAATAGGTATAAATACAGCTAAATATTCAAGTTCTTCCGTTGAAGGTACCGGCTTTGCTATTCCTACATCGGTAGCAAAAACCATAATAGAAGAACTTATGCAAAACGGAACTGTTGATAAACCTTACCTTGGCATTGAGGTATATACAATAAATGAACAATTCAAGCAGCTTTACAACATCAATTATAACGGTGTATTTGTAACTGGAATTGAAAGCGGCAGCTCAGCCGAAAAAGCCGGACTTCAGGTAAGTGACATAATTACCGCCATTAATAACCAGCAAATCACCTCAGGTGAAGAGCTTTCCGATGCAATAAGCAAATGCAAATCCGGTGATACGGTTACCTTATCTATTATAAGGAACGGTTCAATGCCAATGACTGTTACAGCAACTCTCGAAAACCAAAACGAACAATTCTGATAAAGGAGGCAGATAAATATGAACGAGTTTGAAAATAAAACACCAAATGAGCTTGATATTATTGATGCTCCGGAAAATAATAACAAAAAGAACCATAAAAATGAAAAAGGCTTTGGCAAAAGGCTTATAGCCATGGGGGTTAAGACAATATGTTTCGGTCTTGCAGCCGGTTTTGTGTTTGGTTTTTCAATACCATTTGCAAGCGGTTATCTTGTACCACAAATCCAGCAAAAACTTTCTCCTCAGTCCGAACAGCTTACGGTATCTACCTTAAGCGATACTACAGATATGGATATTCAATCCGTATCCATGGATGAAGCATCCGCAAACACAATTGAAGTAATTAAAAAAGTTAAACCTTCCATAGTATGTATTACTTCTATTGCAGAAACGCAAACAATTTTTAATCAGGTATACGAAACAGAAGGATCCGGTTCCGGAATAATGTTCTATAAAGATGACAGCAAGGTATACATTGCCACAAACAACCACGTTATCTCAGGTGCTTCTTCGGTAAGCATTTCCATTAACGACTCTGAAACCCTTATACCTGCGGAACTTGTGGGTAAGGATGAAAATGCTGACTTGGCAGTAATATCCGTTAATGTTTCCGATATTACTGCTGCCGGAATAACCGACATACAACTCGCAACCTTTGGCGACTCCGATTCCATTCAGGTAGGCGAATCGGTAATAGCAATCGGTAATGCCCTCGGAAACGGAAATACCGCAACTGCCGGTATAGTAAGTGCTATACAAAAGGATGTAAATATTCAAGGAAAGCAGCTTTCCGTTATACAGACCGATGCGGCTATTAATCCCGGTAACAGCGGCGGCGCACTTGTCAACAGCAAAGGTCAGGTAATCGGTATCAATACAGCTAAGATTGCACTTGAAGATGTTGAAGGCATTGGATACAGCATTACTTCAAATGTTGCAAAGCCAATTATCGAACAGCTTATGAACAGCACCGATACTCCTGCACTGGGTGTATATATCACCACTATCACTCAGGATATTGCCTCTCAATATAATCTGCCACAGGCAGGCGTATTGATCCAGCAGGTAATCTCCGGCGGCAGTGCGGAAGCAGCAGGTTTACAGGCAGGTGACGTTATTACAGCATATAATGATACACCTATATTTAATAACGACCAGCTTATCTCCGCTGTTAAAGCAGCACAAGTCGGAGACACAGCCAAGCTCACAGTCGTACGTAACGGGCAGACCCAGACTGTCAATGTTAAATTGCTTAAAGGCGACACGAGCTTCTGATATTGCTGAAATTAAGTTTTCTGTAAACTTTTAGTTTTTTGTACAAGTTGCACATAGAAATTGCAACAAGAATATGTTATTATACTTACAGCTGATGTTGGCGACCTATTGGACAAAAACATCAGCTTTTTTATTTTACAAATAATAAACGGCGAAATACAGCCATAATCGGAGGCATTTATGAAACAATTTAAACTTTCACCAACAATTTCCATAGCAGAAAGCTGTCAAGAATTTGTTGATAACTATAATGTAAATGAAAAAGATCTTCTCATCATAGGTGAACATACGTATAATGATTACTTCAAGAAACTTAATATAAAGGCAAAAGTAATATATCTGCGCAGTTACGGCAGCGGCGAACCAAGCGACGAAATGGTGGATAAAATGTATGCGGATGTATCCCAAATGGATTACAACCGTGTCATAGCAATAGGCGGAGGCAGTATACTTGATGTTGCCAAGCTCTTTACGTTAAAAAACATTTCTCCTGCGCTGGATTTATTTGAGCGAAGACTGCCTGTTGAAAGGAATAAGCAGCTTATCCTTATTCCCACTACTTGCGGAACAGGCAGCGAAGTTACCAATATTTCAATACTTGAGCTTAAGACACGACATACTAAATTCGGTCTTGCCGTTGATGATTTGTATGCCGACGATGCTGTACTTATCCCTGAGTTGCTGCAGTCTCTTCCCTTTAAATTTTTTGCCACAAGCTCCATTGATGCATTTGTACATGCCATTGAATCATACCTTTCTCCAAAGGCAACACCCTTTTCGGAGACATTTTCCATTAAGGCAATGGAAATGATATTAACAGGTTACAAAATAATCGCAAAAAACGGTCCGAAGGCACGTTTGCCTTATCTTAAGGATTTTCTCGCTGCAAGTACCTTTGCGGGTATTGCTTTTGGCAATGCAGGCACAGGTGCGGTACACGCTATGAGCTATCCTCTGGGCGGTATATACCATGTTCCCCACGGAGAATCAAATTATGCCGTATTTACAGGTGTATTCAAAGCTTATCAGGCGCTTAAGCCTATGGGCAAAATAGAGGTGCTTAATGAATTTTTGTCTAATATGTTAAATTGCGATAAAGATAAGGTATACGATGAAATTGAGGTATTGTTTAATCACCTGATACCCAAAAAGGCTCTTCATGAATATGGAGTTAAGGAAGAGGAGTTACCTGACTTTACGACCTCTGTAATAGAAAAGCAGCAAAGGCTTATGGCAAACAACTATACAACTTTGGATTGGGAAAAAGTATACGAAATTTATAAAGAATTATATTAATTCAAAGTACATCTTCATCAGTTTAGAAGAAAACCTATTTTTATGAACGGATGTGATAAAAATGTATAGAATTTCAGTAATAGACAGGAAATCCGAAGTATCAAAAGTATTTGCTGCCTCTCCGTTATGGACAAAAAGACAGGACTTTGAGTATGTTGGCGATTTAAAGGAAGAAGAAAATTCTATAGAATTTTTAAAAAAAACCAATACTTCTATGGTGTTTATTAATTCAGATAACAGAGATGGGTCGGAAATATCTGTTATTTCCGACATTAAAACAATACTGCCCGAAGTATATATTGTATTGGTAAGTGATAACGACAGCTTTAAATCGGTACGTAACGGATTTATATCGGGTATATTTGACTATATGTTATTGCCTGTAGATGAGAATACATTGGAAAATATATTGTTAAGACTGTATACTGACCTAGGCAGCAAATATATTTATAAGGAACTCAGCACCGTAATAACTTCGCTTATTGAAACAATATTCAGCGGAACAGACAGTATTGCTTTGCAATGCAGAATAATCATTGACAAAATATACTCACATTTTGACGGTGATATTTTAACGGCATTTATTGTATCGGAAAAAGCAAAGACATTTATATATGATGAAATATTACGTAAGGCGCCTTGGCTTAAGAAGTTTACCTTCAAATATAATTTTATTCACAAAACCGGCGATTATCCTGAAAATAGGTATGTCCTAACAGAAAAATGGTCAGCTGATTTTCAAAGCATAACAGATACAATACACAAATATAAAATATTGGACAACAGCCTGATACATGATATCGGATACTATGTTATAAACAATGTAGATGAACATCTTTCTCTTGACAGTGTATCAAAGGGTGTATTTTTAAATAAAAGTTACATAAGCCATATTTTTAAGAAAGTTTCCGGCATAAGCTTTATTAATTTTATCACCTATGTTAAAATCGACCGTGCAAAAATATTGCTTATGGATCCCCGGCTTAAAATCTATGAAATAGCCGCACAGATAGGTTACAACAATCCGGAGTATTTTAGCCGTGTTTTTAAGACTGTTACCGGCATAACCCCCAACAAATACAGAAATAAACTTAATATAAAAAATAATTAATATAAAGGGGCTGTCGCATTAACAGCCCCTAATTTGCCGCAAAATTTTGAATAAATTTTATTATTTCAGCGAAATACTGAAATTGCTGGTATATAAAAGCGTCGCAGACTTTAATTATGAGCCGAAAGAAAGCAATTCTGTACCGGAAAAAAGTAATCCGGACACACGGAGTGTGGCTTTTGGCGAAGTCAAAAGTACTTTTCGGACAGCCAAAGGCTGGCTTTTGCGTAAGCAAAAGTGCTTTTCTTTCAAGGGCGACAGCCCCTTTATTGTTTATACTGTTGGTGCCATCAACACTTTACCCGTTCCCCTGTATACATTGACAAGCCCTTCTCCGTTCACTGCCGAACCCAAAAGACTCTTCGATGATTTCTCCACAGTAAAATTAAGACTGTTTGACCATGCGATAGCCATATTTCCGTCTATCTTAAGCTCGTCTCCGTTAAGAGTAAACTCTACAAGCTCATCCGCTGCCACAGGACTTTCAAGGGCTGCCACACCGGAACCTTCAAGTGAAAGATTAAATAAACCCTCATTACCCAGCGCTGCAGAAGAAATAGAACTTCTCATAACCGTTTTTAGGGTTAAACTGCTGTCACAAGCAAGGAAAAGACCGTCTTCCAATACTATTGAACCCCACTTTGAAACATCAATCAGCAATATATGTTTATATGTAGGTTCCAACATAACAAGACCATTGCCACTATATGTAGGTTTAATGGTACTTTCTTTGGTAACCTTTGAAGAAATAGCCTTGCCAAAAAAGTCTCCTATGCCTTTGACGCCTGTTCCTGCGGCAACACTGCCTATTGACCATTGCATAGCTCCACTCTGTACAGTTGCAGAATTACCGTTAAGCTCAATAAGTACCTGCCTCTTTCTTATATTCATTTTCTGAGCAAAATAAAATGTCTGCGCAGACATAGGATCTACACTAAGATCTTTCTGATGCTCAAGCACCTTAAAATTTCCCAGTTTTGAAATCACTTCCAAATTTGCATTGTCAGTAAGATTATTAACCGAAAACATAAATACCTCCGTATAAATACCTGATTTAACACCTGTCTTATTAACTTCAATCAAGCTGCTCATAAAACACCCCATTCGTCAGCACCAACAATTACCGATAAATGGGGTGTATTTAACTTTTAAGATATTAATTACTTAGCCTCAGCCGCAAGCTCAGCCTTACGTTTTTCTATTACCTTAGCCTGAACATCGGCAGGAGCCTCTTCATAACGAGCAAACTCCATTGTATAAGAGCCTCTGCCCTGAGTCATTGAACGCAGATCCGTAGAGTACTTAGTTATCTCGGCAACAGGTACTTCTGCCTGAATAACCTGCTTGTTACCGACCTTTTCCATACCCAAAATACGTCCTCTGCGCTTGTTCATATCTCCCATAACATCGCCGGTATATGCATCAGGTACCGTAACCGTAACAGAAGCTATAGGCTCAAGAATACTTGGCTTAGCCTGTAAGAACGCATCCTTAAACGCCATGGTGGTAGCCATCTTAAACGCCATTTCGGATGAATCTACGGGATGATAGGAACCGTCAAGCAATGTAGCCTTTATACCTACTACAGGATAGCCTGCAAGGGGACCTGCCTTAACACACTCCTGCAAGCCTTTCTCTACAGCAGGGAAATATTGCTTTGGCACCGCACCACCGAATATCTTTTCCTCAAATACATATGGCACAGTCATATCATCATAATTAGGCTCAAATGACATAAGCACGTCACCATACTGTCCGTGACCACCGGATTGCTTTTTATACTTTCCTCTTACTTCAACCTTTGACCTTATCTTCTCTCTGTATGGGATAACGGGCTCTGAAAGCTCTACATCAATCTTATACTTATTTTTAAGCTTGTTGACAAATACGTCAATCTGCGTATCTCCGACACCTGAAATAACAGACTGCTTTGTTTCTTTATTTACCTCAAAATGCATAGTCTTATCCTCTTCAAGGATCTTGGCAATAGCACCGGCAAGCTTATCCTCGTCACCCTTTGTCTTAGGCTTGATTGCCATTCGGGTAAGTGCCTCCGGATACTCAATAGGAGGCATAAGTACAGGTCTTTCGGGGCTGGCAAGGGTATCGCAGGTACTGGTATTTTGCAGCTTTGCTATAGCACCTATATCTCCGGCTCTGAGCTCATCAATATCAAGCTGCTCCTTACCCCTGAGTACATACAGATGACCGATTTTTTCAGCAATGTTCTTGTTGACATTTTTAATCATACTGTCTTTTTTAAGTATACCCGAGCATACCTTGAAGATACTTAATCTTCCGACATATGGATCGGCTATGGTTTTAAATACAAATGCGGATACAGGTTCTGTTTCATCGCAGTTGATTTCCACCATATCACCTGTTTTTGGATTAATAGCCTCAATAACAGGCTTAACCTTTGAAGTTGGAGGAAGGAACTTATTAATTGAATTCATAAGTACCCTAATACCGATAGTATATATAGCCGCACCGCAGATAACGGGAGTAACCGTACCGTCAACAATACCTATACGCAAACCCTTATGGATTTCATCAATCTCAAAATGCTCATCATTAAAGAACTTCTCCATAAGCTCATCATCGGTTTCGGCAACAGCTTCTTCAAGCATATTACGCATATTTTCAACGTCATCGGTATAACCGTCAGGCATCTCACAAGGCTCAACCATACCGTTGATGTAACATCTTGCCTGCCTACGGATAACATTGATAAAGCCGGTGTACTTGCCGTTTTCATATGTGGGAACCTGTAAAGGAGCAATGCTCTTACCAAATACCTGCTTAAGGCTTTCAATAACCTCGTCAAAATTAGCATTTTCATCGTCCATACCGTTTACAAAAATCATTTTTGGGACACCCATCTCTGTTGCCATTTCCCACGCCTTTTCGGTGCCCACTTCAACACCGGACTTGGCATTTACAACTATAAGTGCAAGGTCCGCAACACTAAGTGCCTGCTTAACCTCACCCACAAAGTCAAAATAACCGGGCGTGTCAATGAAATTAATCTTCTCATCAAGCCACTCAACGGGTATCATTGAGGAATTAATGGAAACCTTACGTCTTATTTCCTCGGGATCGTAATCGCTGACGGTATTACCTTCTTCAATACGCCCAAAACGCTTGGTTACACCGCTCACATGTAAGCAAGCCTCGGTAATAGTGGTCTTACCGCAGCCGCTGTGCCCTAAAATTGCAACATTCCTGATTTCATTAGCCGAATAGCTTTTCATAAATTATCACCCCATACGTATATTTTAGGAAGCTTAAAGTCTATGCAATATTAATAAGATAGCATTCAATTTTATAAATAATTGCACAATCAGCCTCAGTCCTATGTAATAAAATATTCAACATTGATTACAATTATCCTTTTAATATTACATATTTTTTATCAATTTGTACAAAACTTACAATTACATTTCCGATTTTTTGTGCATATTTATTTCGCCATTCTTTTCGTTGACCAATGCCCAATAAAATGGTAAAATAAGATGGTTAAATGTAATCAAAAAACTTTCCTTCCGGGAGGGAAAATTATTATGAAAAAAATCGGCATTATCGGTCTCGGACTGATAGGCGGCTCAATAGCCAAAGCCCTTAAAAGACACGATGGATTCAGTATAAAAGCTTATAACCGCAGCTGCCCATCCCTTGAAGCGGCTCTTGCGGAGGGAGTAATTGACCAAGGCTCCACAGACGACTTATCAATACTTGCAGACAGCGATATTATCTTTGTATGTACACCCGTTCACCTTATTGCATCTTATGTGGAAAAGCTGATACCTATTATAGACAGCAGCTGCATAATTACCGATGTGGGCAGTACAAAGCACAATATATATTCGGAAATGCTGAAATTCGGTGATAAAATCAACTACATAGGCGGACATCCCATGGCAGGTTCCGAACAGACCAGCTATAAGGCTGCCAAAGCATTTTTGCTCGAAAATGCTTATTATGTACTTACACCATCACCTACAGTAAGCGCCGATAAAGTTGACGCTTTCCGCAGCATTGTGGAATTAACAGGTGCAATACCTATAGTGGTTGATCCGTCGGAACATGACTACGCCGTTGCGGCAATAAGTCATGTACCTCATATCATAGCTGCATCATTGGTAAATACAGTTAAGGAGCTTGACAGTAAAGACAAGCTTATGCATGCCCTTGCGGCAGGCGGCTTTAAGGACATTACAAGGATCGCCTCATCAAGTCCCGAGGTATGGAGCAGCATATGCTATGATAATAAAGAAAGCATACTTAAAATTTTGGAAAGTTTTAAGGTATCACTTGACAAATTTTCCGACGCTATCAAGAACAATGACCCTGTTTTAAGTGAATATTTCACTGCTGCCAAAGACTACAGGAACAGCTTTTCAGGCAAAAAAGCCTCCTCTTATGCCGTCAGCTTTGACCTGCTGGTGGATGCGGCGGATGAGCCCGGCGTAATAGCAAAACTTGCAACTTTATTAAGCTCCCATAATATAAATATTAAATACATAGGCATATTAAACAGCAGAGAATACAGCGACGGCATTCTGCAAATAAGCTTTGAAAATAACGAGGTTAAAGAACGCTGTCATAAGCTGTTGACCGAAATGAACTATACTGTATATGATAAATGAGGAAGAAATAATGAACAAAATAATAAATCCCATAAACAATATCAACACCGAAATAACCGTGCCTGGAGATAAATCCATATCCCACAGAGCCGTTATGTTTGGCAGCTTAGCAAAAGGAGATACGGAAATTACAGGCTTTTTAACCGGTGATGACTGTATGTCAACAATATCCTGCTTCAGAAAGCTGGGGGTTGACATAGACATAGACGGTGAACATATCATTGTTCACGGAAAAGGTCTCCATGGTTTAAGTGCACCGAAGGAAGTACTTGACGTAGGCAACAGCGGCACAACAATAAGACTGATAAGCGGTATCCTTGCGGCACAACCCTTTGATACTGTCTTAAACGGTGATGCCTCAATACAAAAAAGACCTATGAAAAGGGTTATACTGCCACTTACGGAAATGGGCGCCGACATTGAAAGCACAAATAACGGTTACGCACCGCTTACAATCCACGGTAAAAAACTTCATTCCATTGAATATACAATGCCCGTTGCAAGCGCACAGGTAAAATCCTCAATTCTGCTTGCCAGCCTTTTTGCCGAAGGCGAAACAGTCATTAACGAGCCCGTTGCTTCCCGTGACCACACAGAGATAATGCTTAATTATTTCGGTGCAAATATAACAAACACTGACGGTAAAATAGTGTCCAAGCCTGTTGATGAATTGTACGCCAAGCCCGTTGAAGTGCCCGGAGATATTTCTTCCGCCGCATTCTTTATGGTTGCGGGACTTATAGTACCAAACTCACATATTATTATAAAAAATGTGGGTATTAATCCTACCAGAACCGGCATTATTGACGCGCTTAAGGCTATGGGAGGAGATATATCAATACTTAATGAGAGAACCGCCGGCGGCGAAGCCGTTGCAGACATTGAAGTAAAAACATCCCAACTTAAAGCTACCACATTAAGCGGCGATATTATACCACGTATGATAGATGAGATACCTGTGTTTGCCGTTGCGGCACTGCATGCGGAAGGCACTACGACAGTTAAGGACGCACAGGAGCTTAAGGTCAAAGAGTCAAACAGAATTGCCACTATGTCCGAAGAGCTGAAAAAAATGGGAGCAAACATAACAGAAACCGAGGACGGTATGATAATACCGGGCAATCAGTCCCTTAAGGGTGCCGTTACCGAAAGTCATCTTGACCACAGGGTTGCTATGTCAATAGCAATAGCAGCACTTACGGCAGAGGGTTCAACAACTATAAACAATTCCGACTGCGTTGCTATC
>CALWRD010000166.1 GCA_944383875.1 uncultured Clostridia bacterium
GTTCGGCGGACTCCTGGGCTATGCTCCCGTTATGCCTGTTAATAAATTCAGCTGCGATGCCTTTATTAAACGTGGCGGCAGAATACCTGCTCCTATCCATAGCTTTAAGAATTGATGGAAATAAAATAAGCCCCCATAAACAGGTGGCTTGACAAATAAAATGTTTCGTGGTATTATAAAACCACAAGAGGGAGCAACCTTAGCGGTTGTTCTCCGCAAAATAGTTTTAAAAAATAACTGCCTATGTTTGCTGGACTGAGGCGGTTATTTTTTTATTATTATGAAAGCGAATAGAGTCAATAGCAATATGTACGTAAACTCATAATATCCCATAATAGCCACCTCCCTTCAAAAAGGTAGGTGGAGAGTGACCGCCTTAGTCATTCCCTCTTGCTTAGTGTTATTTTATCTTATTTTTGTATTATTGTAAAGAAAATTTTAAATCACCACGTGGTCTGATGAAACAAGGCTTGATATAAATTATAAGTGAATTAAGTATTTTGGTAGGTATGAAATATGCAAAAACTTGAAAACTTCCTTAACAATGAAAGAGAAATAAAGGGGCTGTCCTTTGGTATGGAGCAAATATCCTACGGGGATTTCAGCCGATTTGATATAATGCACACTGCTTTTGAGGGCTGTCGGTTTGAAAGCTGTACCTTTGAGAGCTGCTCCTTTATATCCGTGGAGTTTAAAAACTGTCTGTTTGTTGCCTGCAACTTTGAAAACGGATTTTTTAAGGACTGCAAATTTATTGCTTCGAAAGGGGACGGCTGCGGATTTAATTCCGCACTTTTCAAGAATACCTGTTTTTCGGACTGTTCTCTGCGGTATGCAAACTTTAACCGCAGCAGTTGGGAAAACAGCTTCGTTCACTCCTGCTGCCTTGGCGAGTCTATGCTTTCCGAATGCAGGATGTCAAAGACATCCTTTGAACATAATGAGCTTAACGGAGTTGACTTTTTTAAGACCTCCCTTAAGGGACTTGACCTGTCCGACAGCAGTATAAACGGAATAATCCTCTCCGACACCCTTTCGGAGCTTAAAGGGGTTAAGGTTAATGCACTGCAGGCGGTGGAGCTTGCAAGACTTATGGGACTTGAAATAGTAGATTAATAAAAAGCCGAGGAAATTCATCCTCGGCTTGATTTATATTACTTGTTATTCTTCTCAGCGTTCTGGAGCATTAAAGCCCTTACCTTAAGCGGAAGACCCATCAGGGTGATAAAGCCCTCTGCATCCTTATGTGAATAGTGGTCGCCTGTGGTGAAGCTTGCAAGCTCGCCGCTGTAGAGGCTGTAAGGTGAGGTAACACCTGCGCTGATGATATTGCCCTTATAAAGCTTAAGCTTAGCGGTACCTGTAACATACTCCTGTGTTACGTCAACAAAGGCAGCAAGCGCCTCTCTTAAAGGAGTGAACCATTCGCCCCTGTAGATAAGGTCCGCATACTTAATCCTGACCTCTTCCTTATACTCGGTGGTAGCCCTGTCAAGGCAGAGATATTCAAGATCCCTGTGAGCCGCATAAAGGATGGAACCGCCGGGAGTTTCATATACGCCCCTTGACTTCATACCTACCACACGGTTTTCAACCAGGTCGGTGATACCGATTCCGTTTTCGCCGCCTATCTTGTTAAGGTAGGTCATAAGCTCAAGAGGAGAAACCTTCTTGCCGTCAAGTGTAACGGGGATACCTTTTTCAAAACCGATTTCAACATATGTAGGCTTGTCGGGAGCCTGCTCAGGGGATACGCCAAGCTTTAAGAGTGTGTCAAACTTAGGCTCGTTTGCGGGATCCTCAAGGTCAAGACCCTCATGGCTGATGTGCCAGAGGTTGGAATCCCTTGAATAGGAGTCCTCCTTCTTCATAGGCACCTCAATGCCTCTGTCAAGAAGGTACTGAATTTCATCCTCTCTTGACTGGAGTGTCCACTTGTCATCTCTCCATGCAGCAATGATCTTAAGCTGTGGAGCAAGTGCCTTAATGGTAAGCTCAAAGCGGATCTGGTCGTTGCCCTTACCTGTTGCACCGTGGCAGATAGCGTCGGCGCCTTCCTTAAGAGCTATGTCCACAAGCTTCTTTGCGATAAGGGGACGAGCTATTGATGTACCTAAGAGATACTTGTCCTCATATACGCAGCCTGCCTTTACCATAGGATAGATGTAGTCGGTGATAAGCTCCTCACGGACGTCCTCAAGATATACCTTGGATGCGCCCTGCTTAAGAGCCTTCTCCTCAAGTCCGTTTGTTTCGTTGTCCGTAAGACCTACATTGATACAAGCGGCTATGACCTCAGCATCGTAATTTTCCTTAAGCCAAGGAATGATAACGGAGGTGTCAAGACCGCCGGAATAAGCAAGTACAATCTTCATAATTATATTCCTCCAAAATTTGAATTTGTCCTAATTATACACTATATACAAGGGATATGCAAGTACAAATTCAACAAAAAATAAGCTTTTTTAGCTTTTTTTGAAAAAACTATTGCATATTATAATCAAGTGATGTATAATCATAAAATAGTTTTTTCCCTGTACTTTTTGGGAAAATTGGTATATACTATATTTCTAATGATACTTTAGGGCAATCAGCCTTTTTATTTATACATTTGGTTGGAGATGATTTTTATGATAAAAGTGGGTATTATAGGAGCTACAGGCTATGCGGGAAGTGAACTGGTAAGACTTCTGACTTCTCATCCGCAGGCGGAGATAACCTGCCTTACCTCCCAGAGCTATGCGGGCAAAAAATATGCGGAGGTTTACGAAAGCTACAGACACATTCCTTATATATGTGAGGAAGAGGATATAGAGAAAATGGCGGAGCAGTGCGATGTTATTTTCCTTGCCCTGCCCCACGGCGTGGCAAGCAAAAAGGTAAGCGAGTCCGTGCTTTCAAAGTGCAAGGTCATCGACCTTGGTGCCGATTTCAGATTAAGCGACCTTGATACATATGAAAAGTGGTACACCACCCACTATTCAAAGGATATACTTCCCGAGGCGGTGTACGGACTGTGCGAAATTAACAGAGAAAAAATCAGGGGCAGACGCATAGTGGCAAACCCCGGATGCTATACCACCTGTTCTATCCTGTCAATGTACCCCCTTGTTAAGGAGGGGATGGTGGAGCTTTCTTCTATTATAATAGACGCTAAGTCGGGAGCTACGGGAGCAGGTCGTTCCCTTTCCCTGCCAAACCATTACTGCGAGCTTAACGAGTCCGTAAAGGCGTATAAGATTGCCTCCCACAGACATACACCGGAGATAGAGGAGCAGCTCTCAAAGGCGGCGGGAGAAGAGGTAATCATCAGCTTTACCCCTCACCTTATTCCTATGGACAGAGGCATACTTGCCACCTGCTACGCAACTCTTAAGGACAGTTACACCTACGAGGATATAAGGGCAGCCTATGAAAAGCACTACGGCGGCGAATACTTTATCCGCCTTACAAAGGAGGGTACCTTCCCCGAAACCAAGTGGGTCAAAGGTTCCAACTTTGTGGACATAGGCTTCACCGTGGACAAACGTACGGGCAGAGTTATTGTAATAGGCGCCCTTGACAATCTCTTTAAGGGTGCGGCAGGTCAGGCGGTACAGAATATGAACATATTGTTTGACATAGATGAAAAAACGGGACTGGACTATGTGCCCATCTTCCCGGCGTGATATGGAGGAATAAGGATGAAGGTTTTTGACGGTAATGTAACAAGTGCCACGGGCTTTAAGGCGGCAGGCAATGCGGTGGGACTTAAAAAAGTAAAAAAGGATATGGCTCTTATCACAAGTGAAGTACCTGCGGTGGCTGCGGGCTGTTTTACTTCCAATATAGTAAAGGCTGCTCCGGTGCTCTGGGATATGGAGCATATAGATAATAAAATCTGCGGCATTGCGGTAAACAGCGGCAATGCAAATGCCTGCACCGGAGAACAGGGTCTGGCGGACGCTAAGACAACAGCCGCCTGCCTTGCGGAGCTTATGGGATGCAATGAGGATAACGTCCTTGTTTGCTCCACAGGTGTTATAGGAGTTAATCTTAATATGGATAAGCTCCTTAAGGGGGTAAAGATTACCTATCCTATGCTGGGTGATGATGCCGAAAGCGGTGCCAATGCGGCTCAGGCGATAATGACCACCGACACATATCCAAAGACCATAGCTGTTGAGATAACCCTTGATGGTAAAAAGGTAACCATAGGCGGTATGGCTAAGGGTTCGGGTATGATCAACCCAAATATGGCAACAATGCTTTGCTTTATCACCACCGACTGCGCTGTTGCAAAGCCTCTGCTTGACAAGGCGCTTAAGGAGTGCGTTGCGGATACCTTTAATATGATTACCGTGGACGGCGATACCTCCACCAACGATACGGTACTGGTGCTTGCAAACGGTATGGCGCAAAATGCGGAGATAAATACGGAAAATGCCGATTATAATGCTTTTAAAGAAGCTCTTATGGCAGTGTGCAAGGACCTTGCGGTTAAGGTGGTTGACGACGGCGAGGGTGCAACCAAGCTTATGGAAGTCCATGTAACAGGTGCGGCAACTGTTGAGGATGCAAGGAAGATAGCCTCATCCGTAACCTCATCAAACCTCTTTAAGGCAGCCCTTTTCGGAGAGGACGCCAACTGGGGACGTGTACTCTGCGCCATGGGATATTCGGGAGCGGAGTTTGACCCTATGGAGGTTACCATTGTTTTCCGCAGTGAAGGCGGAGAAATCAAGCTGATGGATGAGGGCACTCCTATCGTCTTTGACGAGGAGCTTGCCTCAAAGATACTTAAGGAACATAAAATTTACATAGACATTATGCTTAAGGAAGGCGGCAGTGAGGCTGTGGGCTGGGGCTGCGACCTTACCTATGACTATGTTAAGATAAACGGCGACTATCGTTCATAATCGGGGAGAGAAAGAATATGTATGAGGAAATAATCAAAAAGGCGGAGGTCCTCACCGAGGCACTGCCATATATAAGGGAGTTTTCGGGCATAACCGTTGTCATCAAGTACGGCGGAGCTGCCCTTGTAAATGAGGATATAAAGGAAACCTTGATTAAGGATATTGCCCTTATGAAGTATGTAGGCTTTAAGCCTGTGGTTGTACACGGCGGGGGCAAGGACATCAACAAAGCCCTTGAAAAGGTTGGTAAGGAGCCTGAATTCAGGAACGGACTCAGGGTAACAGACGGGGAAACCATGGAGATAGTACAGGAGGTGCTTGCAGGCAAGATCAATAAAAATCTGACTGCGGAGCTTTGCCTTCACGGCATCAATGCGGTGGGCATCTGCGGTAAGGACTCCAATACCCTGCAGGTTGAAAAGCTCTGCCCCGATGGTGAGGACATAGGTTTTGTGGGAGATGTTAAGGATGTTGACCCTACCCTTGTACAGTCCCTTATTGACAATGACTTTGTGCCGGTTATTTCATCAATCGGTGTGGACGATAAGGGCAACAGCTACAATGTCAATGCGGACTATGCGGCGGTTGCCATAGC
>CALWRD010000167.1 GCA_944383875.1 uncultured Clostridia bacterium
AGCTTTATTGCATTATTGTTAACAGAAGCGAGCACACCGGTAAAACCGCTGCCGGATGCGCCGCCGCTGCTTGTAAAAATAGTAACCGTTTCTCCGATATGGTTACAAAGAGCGGCAATAAGACAATCCTCACTCATTTTTCTAACCTCCTTTCATATGAGGTTAGTACATACTATGTTAAAAGGGAAAATTGGTTACTGTGCGGCAAAGCAGTAAAATATATTGGAGAATTATATATTTCTTCTTCAAAAAATTTTAAGGTGTTTTTAAGTGAATTTTTTTTGAAATTTATGGTAAAATATATAAATGGTATGTACACAGTTTTTATTGTCATGTATGTACATTTGAAGCAAAGAAAATTTATGCCTTTTGTTTAATTAATAAAATTTGCTTAATTTAAAAGGTTTTTGTTGAAAAAGCTGGGAAAACGTAGTATTATATAAATAGTATGTTTAATTGATAAAAGCTTATTTCATACACTGTAATTTGTTTAAGATACAGCATTTTGCAAGTTTTATATACATTAACTGGGCAAATAGTTTTAATATACGTGGAAGGAGTTATATTTTATATGTTCAGCAAGGATATGGGAATAGATTTGGGAACGGCAAATACTTTGGTTTTTGTGAGAAATAAAGGCATCGTGGTAAACGAACCTTCGGTTGTTGCAATCAATACAGCTACACATGAGGTTTTGTCCGTTGGAGATGAAGCTAAAGAAATGATAGGAAGAACTCCCGGTAATATAGTTGCAATTCGCCCAATGAAAGATGGTGTTATTGCGGATTTCGATGTTACACAGGCTATGCTTAAATATTTTATTAATAAAACATATACAAGGGGACTTTTCAGCCCAAAACCACGTATAGTCATATGTGTTCCATCCGGTGTTACCGAAGTGGAAAAACGTGCTGTTATTGAAGCTGCTATGGCGGCGGGAGCAAAGGAGAAAAACGCTTATCTTATTGAAGAGCCTATGGCAGCGGCTATAGGCGCAGGCTTGCCTGTTGAAGAACCTACAGGTAATATGGTGGTTGATATAGGCGGTGGTACAAGTGAGGTTGCTGTAATTTCCCTTGGCGGCATAGTTACAAGTAAATCGGTAAGGACCGCCGGAGATGAGTTTGACAGTTCTATTGTAAGTTACATTAAAAAAGAATATAATCTTGCTATAGGTGACAGGACGGCAGAAGAGATTAAGATAAACATCGGATGCGCTTACCTTGATGAGGACTCGGAGATAAAGACTATGAGTATCAGAGGTCGTGATCTTATTTCGGGTCTGCCAAGGACAGTTGATATAAATTCAAAACATATTTTGACTGCACTTGCAGAGCCTGTCAGTGTAATTGTTGAAGCAATTAAATATACCCTTGAAAAAACCCCACCGGAACTGGCGGCGGACATTATGGAGGCAGGTATTGTACTTACAGGCGGAGGTGCACTCCTTAGAGGTCTTGATAAGCTTATTTCCAATGAAACGGGTATGCCTGTGCATATTGCAAATGAGCCGCTCAATTGTGTTGCAATTGGTACCGGTGCAGCTCTTGAGCATATTGATACTCTTAAGGGTGTGCTTATTTCTTCGCAAAAACTCAATATGTAAGGAGAGCACGGTGTGAACTTTTTTGAAAAGAACAGAAAGCTTGTCATAATATTGGCAACCGTATTTTGCTTGGCTGCGGCTCTTTTTACCTTTAATAAGGTAAATCCGACATTTATCGAAAACACCTTTGGCTTTATTATTACGCCTATACAGAAGTTTAACATCTCTGCTGTTGCATGGTTTAAAGATAAGGCTGATTATTTTAACGGTATCTCAGGTCTCCAGGAAGAAAATGCAGCTCTGAAAAGTGAACTTGAAGAAGCTAAAGTTGAACTTAATCGCCTTGAGATGGTGGAGCAGGAAAATGCTAATTTAACCGAATTACTTGATATTCGCAGCCGTTATAGCCAATATACTATGGTTGCTGCAAACATCATTGCAAAAGATACGGGTAATTGGTATGATACATTTACAATTGATAAGGGCAGTAAAGACGGACTGGCTAGGGATATGGTTGTGCTTACAGGTGATGGACTTGTAGGCAGAATTAAGCAATGTGGATATAATTATGCCATGGTTACTTCTATAATAGATGATACCGATGCCATTAGTGCCAAAAGTTTGCGAACAGATGACCTTGGATATGTTTCCGGCGATTTGTCCAACAAGGGTATGTGTAAGATGGATTATATTGATAATACTGCTGAGATTACGGAAGGTGATGAGGTTATAACTTCGAATTTAAGTGAAATATTTCCTCCCGGCATAACTATCGGCTATATTCAGGAAATCACATCTGACAGCTCGGCTCTTACTAAACAGGCGACTGTAAAACCGGCGGTTGATTTTAAGCATTTGGATTCGGTTATGGTGATAACCACTGATTTTTCCCATGACTATGTGGAAAGCGAAGAAACAACAGCACAGCAATCTACACAAAACAATTAATATTAAGGAGTGTTTGAATTGAGATATTTATCCTATGCAGCTATGCTTATAGTAGGGTATGTTCTGCAATCAACTCTTTTGGAATTGATAGCCATACTTGATATTAAACCGAACCTTATTTTGATTACTGTCATAAGTATTGCTCTGCTGAGGGGGGAAGTGGAAGGAGCTGTCGTTGGTTTTTTCGGCGGCTTATTAATGGATACTTTTTCCCCGTTTATCGGTATAAATACATTTATCGGTATGATTACAGGTTACCTTGTCGGTTTGCTTACAAAGGGCTTTTATAAAGAAAATCCTTTTGTACCTGTGTCTGCGGTATTTATTGGCACATTTTTTTATAATTTTTTGTTTTATGTATTAAGTATACTTTTAAAGGGTTATACGGATTTCGGATATTTTTTCAATACCATTATTTTAAGAGAAATGGTGTACAATGCCCTTGTTACCCTTCCCATTTACGGAATAATATATTTTATAAATTCTGTAATAGAGGTCAAGGAGCATTTTAAAAGAAAGTTATTTTAAGTTTGGATTTAGGTGACGCCTATGCGCGATTTTTTCGCAAAAATTTTTAATTATGCCAATACCCGCCTTATTATAATGTTAGTGGTTATTTGTGGTTTGTTTTTCACATTGGTGGTTAAACTATATGATTTGCAGATAATTAACGGTAATTATTATAATAATGAGGTTAAGGGCACTACGATAAGAGATATTGAGGTTACGGCACCGAGGGGTTCGATTTATGATAGATACGGCAGACCGCTTGCGGTTAATAAGTCATCATATATTGTTAATCTTGATCCGGGTGTTACGGTGGAAAACCTGAATGAGGTTTTATACAATCTTGTTAATTTGTTGGAAGAAAATGGTGAAGAAATAGAAACCGATTTTCCTATTACGGCATCAAGTCCGCATATTTTTACATATGACGGCAACGAAACAAAAGAAAAACGTTGGAAAGCCGATATGGGCTTGGATGAGAATTTGACTGCCAACGAGGCTTTTTATGAGCTTAGAGTTCAGTTTGAAATAGATAATGAGCTTACAGATGAAGAGGCGGCAAAGATACTTGCTTTGCGATGTGAGCTTTATTTGAAGCGTTTTTCAAAATATGTTCCTGTTACTATAGCGCATGATGTTTCAAACAAAACGGTTACGGATTTAAATGAGCAAAAGTCATCTTTTCCGTGTGCCTATGTAGATGTAGAGTCATTAAGAGAATACCCCGAGGGAGAATTGTTTTCTCATATACTGGGATATATAGGTACCATTACGGAAAGTGAGCTTGCATCATATCAACAGTATGATTACAAGGCAACTGATATTGTGGGTAAAGACGGTATTGAAAAATCCTTTGAGCTTCAGTTAAACGGCACCGATGGATTGCAGTATGTTGAAGTTGACAGTTTGGGACGACGTATAAGTAATGTTGAAACAGGTTCTGTGGATCCGGTGCCGGGAAACAATGTTTTTTTAAGCGTCGATGCAGAGCTTCAGGAAATTACTTACAATGCCCTTGAACAGGCACTTAAAGATGCACAAATCAGCAGGCTCACAGGCGCAAATAAGGACTATACTTATAATACGAAGGAAGTTCTTGCGTCTATGGTTACGAGCGATAATATTCGAATAGAAGACATTATGAAGTCCGTGTCAGGCACTGAACAGTACAAAATCAAGGAATACGTACTTTCAGTGGATGAAACAGCTTCCGATGACTACGAGCTTGCAGCTCAAATTGTGGCAGACGGACTTGATAAA
>CALWRD010000168.1 GCA_944383875.1 uncultured Clostridia bacterium
TAGCTTTCGATATTCCTCTGCTTTGGGAGCATATTGCTCCGCAGGATATATTTCTCCGTCATATAACTGTAGTAGTAGACTTTTCATATAAATTCTCCTTTGATAAACAATTTTGGTATTCAGGATATGCCGGTTGCTTACGTATTTTAGCATATAATAATGAAGAAGATGACACTCACTGAATGTCAAAAAAGGTAATTTAAATTTTTAAACTAAATTTATTATAAGAAATAAAAGGTTTGTTCAATATTTAAGGCAGGGCTTAAAATACGGCTATTATTTGATACTATATATTTTTTTGTAAAATTATTGTTGTATATAATTAAAAATAATGGTATACTGAAAGTAAAAGCATACTTTTAAATAAATATAAAATGGAGAGGCGTTATACTATGAAGAAAGATGGTTCGGAGTCAGATAACTATAGACAAAATGAGGTAATAAACTCAGCTATAATGAATATTCAAAGTGTTTCCACAGAACAAATGGAAAAACTTAACCTTATGGAATATTCAAAAATACCTTTTGGCGAAATTTCTGCTTTAGGGGCAGCTTTTTCATCGGTAATTTTTCCTTTGCAAGCCTTGACACAAACGACTATGGATTCTGGATTTCAACTTTACAAAGCAGTTGATGCTAATAATAACACTATAAGGTTACAGCATATGGTTCATGATGGGTTAGGTTATGCTACCGGATATATTGAAAATGGAAAAATGGCTACCGCACGTATGCAAGAGGTAAATACTATTCCAATAACATCGAAGACAACTATTCCTTTTAATCCAGTGATTATGTGTATGGCAATAACCTTGCTTTCATTGGAGCATAAGCTTGACGATATTCAAAAGACACAACACAAAATTCTTGATTTTTTGAGAGATGATAAAAGAGCAAAGCTTAAGGGGGACTTCGATTTTCTTTTTGATATTTTAAGTGGATATAAATATAATTGGGACAATGATACATATATAGGGAATATACATATTAAGGTTCTGGATATTAAACAAAGCGCTCAGCAAAATATAGAGTTTTTTTACTCATCTATAGAAAAAGCTTTGCCAAGACATAAACAAATTATAAATGATAGATTTAATGATATTGAGGCAGATTTTACAGATTATAGAACCGCAGTATATTTATTCAGTTTTTCCTCGTTTTTGGAGGTTATGCTCCTTAGAAATTTTGAGGAGGATTATCTGGAAAGTATTGTAAATAAAATAAGAGAGTACAATAACCGTTATCGTGAGATGTATACTACATGCTATAATTGTCTGGATAAAAGTTTGCAATCCTCAATACAAACTAATTTCATAGGCGCTTTGTCTGGAGTTACCAGTAAAACGGGAAAGCTTATAAGTAAAATTCCTCTTATCAATAGTTCCCAGATTGACGAGAATTTGATTGATATGGGTAGTCGACTTAAAGATGTCAAGGAAAAACATCCGGAAAATGTTATGCAGCATTTTATTAAGTTCAAGGATAACGGTTCACTTGTATTTATAGAAAATTTAAGTAGCATTAACAAGATATATAATAAGTCGGTTGAAATTCTCTTTGATAGCGATAATTTATATATAAAATAAATTTAGGACAAGTATAAAACGGAGGTGTATTTGCCTCCGTTATTATATTTATCTCTCATTAAAAATTGTAGTAAGGTATATTTCCCGCACGTGGAAGTTTTTACGTATTTCCTTCAATGCTGCAAGACCCCCTTCATAGTCGGGGTAGAAGCCGAACACGGTAGGACCGCTGCCGCTCATCATACTGCCTATTGCGCCATATTCCAGCATTTTTTCCTTAATATCGGCTATTTTGGGGCAAAGGGGTATAGTAACCTCTTCAAGCACGTTGCACATTCCATCTGACACCGCTTTAAGATCCTGTTTTTTAATGTCCTCAATCATTTTGTCGATATTAGGATGATTTTGTATTTTGCTTAAGTCAAGGCTCTTAAATATGGTTGCAGTAGATATATTTATATTAGGTTTGCAAAGCAGTACAAAGCAGTTTGGAAACGGCGGCAGCCTTGTAAGCTTTTCTCCTATGCCCTCGGCAAGGACGGTACCCCGCATTATGCAGTATGGCACATCTGCACCAAGTTCCTTACCTATAGAAAGCAGCTCGTTTTGTGTAAGCCCCAGTGAGAATATACGGTTGATTCCCACCAGCACAGCGGCACAGTCGGAGCTGCCCCCTGCAAGCCCTGCCGCAACGGGTATCTTTTTGGTAAGTTCCATATGTATACCCTCTTTTATACCATACCTTTCCTTCATCAGTGCCGCAGCCTTGTACATCAGGTTGCGCTCGTCTACAGGCAGCCATGACATATTGCTGGTGAGCTCTATACAGTCCCTTTTAAGCTTTTTTATAAAAATATTGTCACAGAGGTTTACACTCTGCATTATCATTCTCAGTTCATGATAGCCGTCCTCACGTTTGCCCAGTACGTCCAGTGCGGCGTTTATCTTTGCCCTTGCCTTAAGATATATATAGTCCACGTGCATTCTCCTTGCTTTTTTATTTCATTATAAACTTTATACCGATACAATTCAAGTGTTGTCTTGCTTTTTGTATTTGTGGATGTTATATTTTATTTAATGTTAATTGGAGGTGTTTTTGTGAAGATTGGTAAACTGCCCAATGATGTGCTGTCAAGATTGGTGCTTGATCCTATCAGTAAATACGGACTGAAACGTGATGAGATGATTACCTCGCCATCGGTAGGTGAGGACTGCGCAGCTCTGCGCTTTGGTGATGATATATGTCTGCTTTCTTCCGATCCTATTACCGGTGCGGCTGAGGATATAGGTGTGTTGGCAGTAAATGTAAATGCCAATGATATAGCCTCCGCAGGGGGTGAGGTTATAGGGCTGATGGTAACCACTCTGCTGCCCCCTGATATAACCGAGACGGAAATATCCAAAATGGCAGAAAGCCTTTACAAAAGCGCCCATGATGCAGGCATAGCAATTTTGGGCGGACATACGGAGGTAACGGATGCGGTGACACGTCCCGTCATATCCTGTACCGTTATAGGCAGGACAAAGAGATTTGTTTCATCCGGCGGCGCACAGGCAGGGGACAGTGTTATCATGACAAAGTATGCCGGTATAGAGGGAAGCTGTATTCTGGCTTCGGATAACAGGGAAAAGCTTTTGGGCAGGCTTACAGACGGAGAAATAGGTGAATGTGAAAGCTTTAAAAACAGCCTTTCGGTTGCCGCTGAGGGCAGGATAGCCTCTGAGATGGGTGCCAGTGCTATGCATGATGTAACAGAGGGTGGAATACTGGGGGCATGTCATGAGGTGGCGGAGTGTTCGGGGAAAGGTATTACAGTTTATGCGGATAAAATACCTGTACTTCCCGTTACAAAAAAACTGTGCAATATTTTCGGTATCAATCCGTTAAGGCTTATTTCAAGCGGCTCAATGCTTATTACCGCATCACAGCCGGATAAATTGATTGCGGCTTTAAAGGATGAGGGGATAGCGGCGACGGTGATAGGTGTTATTACAGAGGATAAAAAGCTGATCGTAAGAGACGGTGTAACCGAACCCCTTGCTCCTCCGGATGTTGATGAGCTTTACAGGGCAAAAATAAAATAAATTGTTATATAAGCAAGGCTTTGCATAAGGAAGAACATTTTTCAATCCAAGTGCAAAGCCTTTTATAAATAGCAATGTAATTTTTATTTAGAGGCAACAAACATAGTACCGACTTTTTTCCCGTCAAGTATATCAAAGATAATTTCCGGTTTATCTCCGGCAGCGATTACCATGTCTATGCCTCTGCTGTTAAGCAGAGCGGCCGCCTGTACCTTTGTAGCCATTCCGCCGGTGCCTAAGGATGATGAGGAGCCTCCCGCTATCTTGTATATGTTTTCATTAATTTCCGTTACGGTGTCTATTATTTTGGCATCCGCATTTTTGTTAGGATCGGAGGTGTACAGTCCGTCAATATCCGAGAGGATTATAAGCAGGTCGCTGTCTATAAGGTCTGCCACATAGGCGGAAAGGGTATCGTTGTCGCTGAATTCATCAAGCTCATCGGTAGCCACCGTATCGTTTTCGTTAACTATTGGAATGACCTTGAGTTCAAAAAGCCTGTCTACTGTGTTGCGTGCATTGCGCTTTTTGTAAGCGCTTTCAAATGCTCCCTTTGTAAGAAGTATCTGTGCAAGCTTTTGATTGTATTCCCCAAAACTGCGCTCATACATCTGCATCAATATTGCCTGTCCTACGGCAGAGGATGCCTGCTTGCCTATGATGTCACGGGGTCTTTCGGCAAGCCCCAGCTTATCGGCACCTACGGCAATGGCTCCGGAGGATACAAGCAGCACGTCAATGCCCCTGTTTCGCAGATCCGAAATCACCCATGCCAATTTGTCCATACGGCGCAGATTAATGCTTCCGTTGGCATGTGCAAGGGAGGTGCTTCCTATTTTTATTACGATGCGCTTGTAATCTTTCAGTCGTTCTCTGTACTGCATATTTTCATCTCTCATTCTTTATTGTTTGGCAAACAAGTGGGCTGTCTGCCTTAAAATCTTTAATTAATGGCATTAAATATGCCTTAAAAGTTATCTTATCAAATTTATGAATAACTTTCAACATATTTTGTAAATAAAAATACCGCAGTGCCGTCTGACGCTGCGGTGTTATGTATTTATTCATCTTTAAGCTGCACGAAAGAAACTCCGTGATCTGCAAGAGGCTCATGCTGAACAACGGAACCCTGGCGCACTTCCTGTATGCCGTACTTCCAATGTCCCTTTTTGTCTTGATACTTGACATTTCCCAGTTCAAGGCTTGTTAAAAATTCAAACATATCAATGACTGTTTTGCCGCCAAGTAATTTTTTATACCAAAATCCTTCTATTTTCCAGTTGTTTGATGGCTCTATATTGGTGCGTTTCCCGGTTAAGCCGTCCACCGTTGAATATACCTGTTTTTTCTGATTAAGATAGTATTCGGTACCGTCAATCAACCTTACTAGGATATATTTTGACATTTATAAACACGTCCTTCCAGATAACTTTAAAAATTATCAACATATATAGCTTAAAAATAATTATACCACAATTGTAAACTTAATTGAAATAAAAAATGGACAAAAATTAAAAACAGCAATTTATATACAAATCTATACTGAAAACAAGTTGTGTTTTGGTGATTATGTATAGGTGATTTGTTTGAAATCATTGATGATATAAAAGCAGATATGTCTATCGGTGCGTTTTATGTTTCAAATTTTTCTTTAAGTTTTTCCCAAAACAGCTCTGCCGCAGGAGAAAAGACCTGATATTTCTTCCAAATAATATTCAGTCCGGATTCAAGTTTTGGCTTTAACGGCAGAAAACATAGATTGCTGCTTTCTGTGGTGTTTGTCAGTTTGTCAATCGTTACCGCATATCCGATTCCCGCTTCTACCATAATAGCTGCATTATATACAAGATTAAAAGTTGTTACTATATTCAATTTATCAAAATCTTTTCCAAACCAGTCTGCAACTTCATTTCCGGTTCGGTGGGGGGACATTACCTGTCTGGAAAAAATAAGAGGAGCGGTTAATAAATCTTTTTTTTCAATATATGCCTTTTTTGCAAGAGGACTGTCCTTACGCATAATAAGACCCCAAGTATCCTTTGCGGGAAGATTGAGGTAATCATATTTTGATATGTCGGCAGGCTGAATGAGGATGCCAAAATCAAGAAGTCCTTTGTCAAGCCGTTCCGTAACATCCTGAGAGTTTCCGCTGTATAAATGATAGTGAATGTCGGGATAGTCATCACGCATTTCCTTAATGATTTCCGCTATCTGTAGGATTGCGTATGTTTCTCCTCCGCCGATGTAAATATCTCCGCTTACAGTATTGTCCATGGAAGAAAACTCAGCTTCGGTTTTATCAACCATAGAGATGATTTCCTCTGCACGTTTTCTTAGCAGCATTCCCTGGGGAGTGAGAGCGACACGATGGCTTTTTCTGATAAGCAGCTGTTGTCCCAATTCTTCTTCCAAATCCCGAATTTGACGGGATAAAGTAGGCTGTGTTAAATGCAGCTGGTTTGCTGCGGCGGTAATATTTCCCTCTCTGGCAACGGCAAGAAAATAACGAAGTACCCTAATTTCCATATTGTAACACCTCCTTGTATTAATTATATCATTTTATAAATGCCCGTCAAGCATATCAAACGATAAAAACTAGGCATTTGCTATTTTACGGTTAGAGGATTATAATAAGGATAACAAGGAGGTGACGCCGATTGGACGCAAAACCGGACGAGTGTATTTTTAAAATACGAAGGAACCTGTCGGACGCCGGATGTGATGCTTCGCTGATTGAACATTTCATCGAACTGATGCAAGATCAAAAATGCAAGGAACAGTATCGGCTGTTGTCTCAACACAGGGCTTCTCTTTTGGAGAAACTGCATCAGGATCAGTACAAAATCGACTGCCTTGATCATATGATTTATACTATGCGGAAAGAGGATAAAAAATTGAATGGAGGATTTTGATATGGAAGAAAAATTGGTTTTAACGGAAGAATGGGATAAGACTTTTCCAAAAAGTGACAAGGTTAATCACCGTAAGGTGACCTTCCACAATCGCTATGGCATTACCCTTGCGGCAGATCTTTACGAGCCAAAAAATGTAGATGGAAAGTTGGCGGCTATTGCTGTCTGCGGACCCTTTGGTGCAGTTAAGGAACAGGCTTCCGGTCTTTATGCACAGACTATGGCAGAGAGAGGCTTTCTGACCATTGCATTTGATCCGTCTTTTACAGGGGAAAGCGGCGGCAATCCAAGGTATGTAGCCTCTCCTGATATTAATACCGAGGATTTTCAGGCTGCGGTGGATTTCCTTTCCGTGCAGGATAATGTTGATCCTGAGAAAATAGGTATCATCGGTATCTGCGGCTGGGGCGGTATGGCAATTAATGCGGCGGCTATAGACACCAGAATTAAGGCGACCGTTGCTTCCACTATGTATGATATGACACGTGTAAATGCAAAGGGATATTTTGATGCGGAGGACAGCGAGGAAGCTCGCCATGAAAAGAGGGTTGCTCTTAATGCTCAGAGAACGGAGGACTATAAAAACGGAACCTATGCCCTTGCAGGCGGTGTGGTGGATCCTCTGCCTGAGGATGCTCCTTTCTTTGTTAAGGACTATTATGATTATTACAAGACGGATAGAGGCTATCATAAGCGCTCACTTAACTCAAACGGAGGATGGAACGTAACCTCTTCTTTATCCTTCCTGAATATGCCTATTTTGCAGTATGCCGATGAAATCCGCAGTGCGGTGTTGCTTATTCATGGTGAAAAGGCTCATTCCTGCTATTTCAGCAAAGACGCCTATGCAATGCTCAAGGGTGATAATAAGGAACTGATGATTATTCCGGATGCGGTGCATACGGATTTGTATGACAGAACGGACGTTATTCCTTTTGACAAAATGGTCGAATTTTTTAATAAAAATATGTAAGATGGGTTTTGCCTGAACGTTGAAAGAGGCGCTGCAAATTTTTGATTGCAGCGCCGTTTTTGCATATTTATTAATTAATCAATCACTATGTCGGTTACGGGAGTATCATCACCGAATACTTGGATAGGAACTATCTGTAAGCCCGTATTGAAGTTTACGATGGCTGTCTTTGTGGCTGCATCCCAGCTGACTTCGGCACCGATAGCTTCGCCTACAGCTCTGAGGGGAAGCATAAATCTTCCGTCTATTATCTGCTGAGGTACTTCGGGAGTGATCTCATTACCGTCTGCCGTGAAGAACATATTTCCGGCTGTCATGGTTACCACTGAGCTGCCTCTTGTGAGAGTTGCCGTCTTTGTAACGTTGTCATAGGCAACCTCGTAGCCCAGTTCCTCAAATACTCCTCTTACGGGTACAAGTGTGCGATTGTCGACTATCACTGCTTCTGCGTCTATGATATTGCCGTTTACTTCCACCTGTGCGGCAAGCACAGGTGTGCTCATTAATACGACAGCCAATGCCGCCGATGCAAACTTTTTCATTTGACTTAATCCCCTTTCGGTCATTTTTTACTGCACTCGTTTATTACCGCCATTACTTTTTCCACTCCCTTGGACTGGGAGGAGTTTTTCATTGCGGAAATATATGATACTCTGTTATTATATAACTTATTAAGCTCATTTTCAAGTGTGTCCGAGGTTAAATTCTCTTCTTCAAGGACAGCGGCAAAGCCGTGCTCTTTAAAAGATTTTGCGTTTAATATCTGGTCGCCTCTGCTGGCTGTACGGGACAGGGGTATCAGCAGCATTGGCTTGCCCAAAGAAAGAAACTCGCATATGGAGTTGGAGCCGGCTCGGGATACCACTGCATCGGCACAGGCAAGGAGATCCTTAAGCTCGGCGGAAATATATTCAAACTGCTTGTATGCGGGATTTTTAATCTCTTTATCAAGGTGTCCTTTGCCGCAGAGATGGACAATATCGTATTTTGTAATAAGTTTGTCGAGCGTTGATCTTACGGCGCTGTTTATGGCAACAGAACCCTGAGAACCTCCCATTACAAGTATAACGGGTTTGCTGCCGTCAAAACCGCACATTTTAAGTCCCTTTTCCTTGCTGCCTTTAAAGAGTTCGGAGCGTATGGGTGTGCCTGTCAGTATGCCCTTATCACTTTTGAGATGTTTAAGCGCCTCCGGAAAGGTAACGCAAATTTTGCTTGCAAAGGGGAGAGAGAGCTTGTTTGCAAGCCCCGGAGTTATGTCTGACTCGTGTATTACCACGGGCACACGGTTAAGATAGCCGCCGATAACTACCGGTACGGATACAAAGCCACCCTTTGAAAAAATTATATCGGGCTTTTCCCGGTGTATTATTGCACTTGCCTGACCGATGCCTTTGACTACACGGAAAATATCGCTTATGTTTTTGGTATCTATATATCTGCGCAGCTTGCCGGAGCTTATTCCGTGGTATTTTATGCCGCAGTTTTCAATCAGTTCCTTTTCCATTCCGCTTTTGCTGCCTATATATGCTATTTCGTATCCTGCCGCTTTAAGCGCAGGCAGCAGCGCTATGTTTGGTGTTACATGCCCTGCCGTACCGCCGCCGGTCAATATAATTTTTTTCATATTTGCCTCCCGATTAACAGGTTAGTTTAAGTTGTACCGAAACTTATGTTCCGTTTGAGTCTTGCTTTTCATAGGTTATATTTTATTACAAATGTTAAATAAAGTCTACTGTTTTTATAATGGAGTATAAATCAGAAAAAGTGGCAGTTATGATTTAAGCATATTATACAAAAATTTTATGATTAAAAGTTTTGTTTTTATGTTATATGCAGTGTATATGCAATTTTATCACAAAAACAAAAATTATTACAAAAATTTCTCTTTTTTAAGCGTGTTCCCGTTTGACATTGTTAAGTGTTTATGATATTATAATAATAGCAATTTTCGGGAAAATGTTGTTTATTCAAACATTTTTGTATTAATTGCGAGAGGATAAGATGAGTTTGCTTTTATTAGGGGATTATTAAAGGGGGGGCATATGATTTCACTGTTGTTTGGAACACTTAACTGTGCAGTGCGCATCGCTTTGTAAATATTTTGGCTAAGGGTTAAGGGATGCCGCATCTGCGACTGAGAGCTGCTTATTTAAAATGCAGTAGAGGAAATAATATGAGGGGTTGAGTAGTATGGAAACCAAGACCACAGACGTTTATGTGGTTAATAATGTCTTTGACAATAAAATCAGCAGAGGACATGGGTTGTTTTCGGTTGTGAGACGCAAGTGCTATTATAAGATAAAGCGAGCTTTTGATATTGCTTCATCTTTATGTGCCATGGTTGTGCTTTCACCTGTTTTTTTGGCTACAGCTATTGCCATTAAATGTGAAGATCCTAAGGGACCGGTTATTTTTGCACAGGACAGGGTTGGCAAGGACGGTAAGATATTCAGGATGTACAAGTTCAGAAGTATGTATGTGGATGCAGAGGAACGCCTTAAGGAGCTTCAGGCACTTAATGAGGCTGATGGTCCCGTATTTAAGATTAAAAATGACCCAAGGATTACCAAGGTGGGTCACTTTATCAGAAAGTATAGTATAGATGAGCTTATGCAGCTTGTTAATGTATTTAAGGGAGATATGTCTGTTGTGGGTCCAAGACCTGCTCTTCCTCGTGAGGTGGAACAGTATGATGACCTTGCAAAGCAAAGGCTTACGGTTAAGCCGGGACTCAGCTGTTACTGGCAGGTCAGCGGCAGAAGCAAATTGGGCTTCGACGAATGGATGCAGCTTGACGTTAAATACATAAACGAGATGAGTATGTGGACTGATATTAAGATTATTGCTTTGACTATACCTGCTGTTTTAAAGGGAGACGGTGCTTGCTGATAAGGGCTGTCAAATGTGGCATTTAGCCTCCGAACCGATATATCTTAAGCGGTTCGGAGGTTTTTTATTGTAAATGGAAAGAGAGTAATTGAGTGACGGAAAAAAGTAAAGTTGTTTGTTGACAAGATTTGGTTTTATGTTATAGTTATTATATAGAATGATTAAAATCAATATTAGTGCAAAAAGCGACTTTTTCTTTAAAACCCTGTGAATATTGCAGGGGATTATTGTTAAGAACATAAATGTATGTAAAAGGAATTTTAAGTGAGATATTCGATTTTATTAGATATAAGGAGGCAAGACAGTGAAGGGTATTATTTTGGCAGGAGGTTCGGGTACAAGGCTTTATCCGCTTACGAAGGTTACAAGCAAGCAGCTTTTGCCCATTTATGACAAGCCTATGATTTATTATCCTATGTCAGTGCTGATGAATGCAGGCATAAGGGATATACTTATTATTTCAACACCTCAGGATACACCTAGGTTTGAGGCACTTTTGGGGGACGGCAGTCAGTTCGGTGTAAGTCTTACTTATGCGGTTCAGCCAAGCCCTGACGGACTTGCCCAGGCTTTTATTATCGGTGAGGATTTTATAGGCGATGATACGGTGGCAATGGTGCTGGGAGACAATATATTTGCGGGACACGGACTTAACAAGCGCCTTAGGGCTGCTGTTGACAATGCCGAGTCCGGCAGGGGTGCTACAGTGTTCGGCTACTATGTTGACGACCCCGAGCGGTTCGGTATAGTTGAGTTTAACAGCGGGGGCAAGGCTGTTTCCATAGAGGAAAAGCCTGAAAATCCAAAAAGTAATTACTGTGTAACGGGGCTTTATTTCTATGACAACCGTGTGGTGGAGATGGCAAAGGGACTTAAGCCTTCTGCAAGAGGTGAGCTTGAGATAACGGACCTTAACCGAATATACCTTAATATGGGTGCCCTTAATGTGGAACTTCTGGGACAGGGTTATACATGGCTTGATACCGGTACCCATGAAAGCCTTGTGGACGCTACCAATTTTGTAAAAACTATTGAAACACATCAGCACAGAAAAATTGCCTGCCTTGAGGAGATAGCCTATCTTAACGGCTGGATAACAAGGGAAGATGTGCTTAAGATATATGAGGTGCTCAAGAAAAATCAGTACGGTCAGTATTTAATG
Source organism: uncultured Clostridia bacterium (assembly GCA_944383875.1). GTDB lineage: Bacteria > Bacillota > Clostridia > Lachnospirales > CAG-274 > CALWRD01. Next base: position 11,551 of record CALWRD010000168.1, read on the forward strand.
GACGTGCTTGAGGGAAAATACCTTGATGAGCTCAGTTGATTAGGAGGACAAAATAATGACGATTATTGTAACAGGCGGTGCCGGTTTTATAGGCAGCAATTTTATATTCCATATGCTTGATAAGTATCCCGATTACAGGATAGTCTGCCTTGACTGCCTTACCTATGCAGGCAATTTGTCTACACTTGAGTCTGTAATGGATAATCCCAATTTCAGGTTTGTAAAGGACAGTATTACAGACAGGGAGGCTGTTTATAGGCTTTTTGAAGAGGAAAAGCCGGATATGATAGTTAATTTTGCGGCAGAAAGCCATGTTGACCGCTCTATTGAAAATCCGGAGGTATTCCTTGATACCAATATAAAGGGAACCGCAGTGCTTATGGATGCCTGCAGAAAGTACGGTATACGCCGTTATCATCAAGTTTCCACCGATGAAGTTTACGGTGATCTGCCTCTGGACAGACCGGACCTTTTCTTTACAGAGGAAACTCCAATCCATACTTCAAGCCCTTATTCCGCAAGCAAGGCTGCCGCAGATCTTTTGGTACTGGCTTATTACAGGACTTACGGTTTGCCTGTATCAATAAGCCGCTGCTCAAACAACTACGGACCCTACCATTTTCCGGAGAAGCTTATCCCCCTGATGATTGCCAATGCCCTTAATGACAAGCCTTTGCCCGTGTACGGCAAGGGTGAAAATGTCCGTGACTGGCTCTATGTTGAGGATCATTGCAAGGCTATTGACCTCATTATACACAAGGGACGTGGGGGAGAAGTGTATAACATCGGCGGACACAATGAGATGCGAAACATTGATATAGTTAAGCTTATCTGTAAGGAGCTTGGCAAGCCCGAAAGCCTTATTACCTATGTGGCAGACAGAAAGGGTCA
>CALWRD010000169.1 GCA_944383875.1 uncultured Clostridia bacterium
ATTATTATGGCACTTACTATTGCTTTGGCGGGAAATCCAAACAGCGGTAAAACTACCTTGTTTAATGCCCTTACAGGTTCCAATCAGTTTGTGGGAAACTGGCCCGGCGTTACCGTTGAAAAAAAGGAGGGTAAGCTTAAATTCAACAAGGAGGTCACTATTACCGACCTTCCCGGAATTTATTCCCTCTCTCCCTATACACTTGAGGAGGTGGTATCACGTAACTACCTTCTGGGTACAAGTCCCGATGCTATTTTAAATATTGTTGACGGTACTAATCTTGAGCGTAACCTTTACCTTACCACACAGGTTCTTGAGCTTGGCATACCTACGGTTATTGCGGTAAATATGGCTGATATACTCCAAAAGACGGGACAGAAGGTAAATATCAGCGCACTTTCAAAGGCACTTGGTGTGCCTGTTGTGGAGATTTCCGCACTTAAGGGCACAGGCGTCAGGGAGGCTGCCGATGCTGCCGTTGCCGCTGCCAAGTCGGGAAAGGTACAGGCGGTGAGCCACAGCTTTTCAAAGAAGGCTGAGGAGTACATCTCTCAGGTAGAAAGCGTTATTGATGGCTCCGTTGAGGAATCCAGAAAGAGATTTTATGCAATCAAGCTCCTTGAAAGAGATGATAAAATCAAAGATACCATGTCAAAGTCCTTCAACGTTGACTCGATCATCAACGACTTTGAGGCTGCCTTTGACGATGATAGCGAAAGCATCATTACAAACGAAAGATATGAGTACATATCAAGTATTATAGGTAAGTGTATTACCGCTAAAAAGAATAATTCAAATCTTTCTGTCTCCGATAAGATAGACAGAATCGTTACCAACCGTATTCTTGCCCTTCCTATTTTTGCGGTGGTTATGTTCATTGTTTACTATGTATCCGTTACTACTGTGGGTACATATGCAACGGACTGGGCTAATGACGGTGTGTTCGGTGACGGCTGGTATTTATTCGGACATGGCAGAGCTGAATATGATGATGCAACTGCCGAGTATGAAACGGCTCAGGCACAGATTGATGCCTTTATAGAGGCTGCCGGCGCCGAGGGTATTGACACCTCAGCCGTTACTGCCGAAGAGCCTGCCGAGGACGCATATTCAATCCTTGCGGCAGATGCGGCAGATGTTACCGCACAGGTTGAGCTTACGGACGATGAGGGCAATGTTGAGGAAGTCCTTGATGTGGATGCGGATGCTTTCCTTGCTGCCTCTGAGGTTGCCGAGCCTGATCCTGCCGACTACGGTTGGTGGGTACCGGGTGTTCCCGTTATCATTGAAAGCGGTCTTACGGCTGTGGGCTGTGCAGATTGGCTTCAGAGCCTTGTGCTTGACGGTATCGTAGCCGGTGTGGGTGCTGTACTGGGCTTTGTGCCACAGATGCTTGTTCTCTTTATCTTCCTTGCCTTTCTTGAATCCTGCGGATATATGGCAAGAATTGCCTTTATTATGGATAGAATCTTCCGCCGTTTCGGTCTTTCCGGCAAGTCCTTCATACCTATGCTTATAGGTACGGGCTGCGGCGTTCCCGGTGTAATGGCGTCACGTACCATTGAAAACGAACGTGACCGCCGTATGACCATTATGACAACCACATTCATACCTTGCGGTGCTAAGCTGCCTATCATAGCCCTTATTGCAGGTGCCCTTTTCAACGGAGCTGCATGGGTTGCTCCAAGTGCTTATTTCGTAGGCGTGGCTGCCATCGTTATTTCAGGTATTATACTTAAAAAGACTAAGATGTTTGCCGGCGACCCTGCTCCTTTTGTTATGGAGCTGCCTGCTTACCATATGCCTACCGTAGGCAATGTACTGCGCAGTATGTGGGAAAGAGGCTGGTCCTTTATTAAAAAGGCGGGTACCATCATCCTCCTGTCAACTATCTTTATCTGGTTTGTTTCAAACTATGGTTTTACAGACAGCGGCTTCGGTATGGTTGATGACCTCAGCGACGGTCTGCTTGCCAATATCGGAAATATCTTTGCTCCTTTGTTTGCACCTCTGGGCTGGGGTGACTGGCAGGCAGCGGTTGCAGCTATTATGGGTCTTGTAGCCAAGGAAAATGTTGTAGGTACCTTCGGTATCCTTTACGGCTTTGCAGAGGTTGCCGAGGACGGCGTGGAGATCTGGGGCACCCTTGCAGGGGCTTATACTCCTGTTGCAGCTTATTCCTTCCTTGTGTTTAACCTGCTTTGCGCACCATGCTTTGCAGCCATCGGTGCTATAAAGCGTGAGATGAATTCACCTAAGTGGACTGCATTTGCAATCGGTTACCAGACGATTTTTGCCTATGTAATATCCTTCTGCATATACCATATAGGTAACCTCTTTGTATACGGCAGCTTCGGCGTAGGTACGATAATTGCATTTCTGCTTATTGCCGCATTGATCTACCTTATGGCAAGACCTTATAAGGAAAGCAGGACTCTTTCCGCTAAGCTTGCTGTTGAAAAGTAAAGGAGGCGTCATATGCTTGCTTATCTTGCTGCCAATATGGGCACTATAGCGGTTGGTCTTGTACTGCTGATTATAGTAGCCGCAATAATTTATCATATGGTTAAAAATAAAAAGAGCGGTAAATCCTCCTGTGGCTGCGGCTGTGAAAATTGTTCTCACAGATGCCACTAAGTAAAAAGGGGGTGTTGCATTAACACCCCTAATTTGCTACAAAATTTTAAATAAACTTTACTATTTTAGTAAAATATTGAAATTACCTACATATAAAAGCGTCGCAGACTTTAATCCGCAGGACGGGCTTTGCCCGTTCGAGGGTATAGCGAGAGTGTCTCAAGGGGTAAAGCCCCTTGAGACACGGGTCGCTACTTTCATAGGCGGGTACGTCAGTACCCCTACTGAAAGAAATGTAGGCATTTCTTTTAAGGGCGACAGCCCATTTTTTGCTTTGCCTGTAGAGACAGTCTATCAAAACTTATAGCTTAACATCTTTTTCCCGAAACTCAATACTTATACTGTCATTGGGATCTTTTCCATCCTTTATGACTTTACATATCACACAGCTTGATGTGACAAAAAGACATTCTATAGCAAAAACACTCTCAACCCTATCGTAAATCCTGCCTGCACTCATGGTGCCTCTTGCTGTGGTATGTACTGAGTTTGCTACATAGCCGACTTTTCCCATTCCCTGCATAAGGACAGCTATTGCTTCGTCGTCATAGATACTGTCGGGATCCTTTTTGCAGTAAAGAATTTATCCCGGTTTAAAGGGTGTCAAGCCAAAGTAATGATTAAAGCCGGTAATTGAAATAAACATTTCTTTCATAATATCATCTCCTTGTAATTTAATTATACAATATATGATGTACAATAAACGGTACTGTCATTTATTTTTTTACTTTTTTCGGTTTATTGTATAGGTATTTTAAATTGACAGGTGACCTGATTTGTATTACAATTATCTTATTAAATATTTGGAGGTGCAATTGATGTACGATATTAAAGACTTACAACAGGTTGACCCTGAAATAGCTGATGTTATACTTGCCGAGCTTGGACGTCAGCGCAGCAATATTGAGCTGATTGCTTCAGAAAACTTTGTTTCCAAGGCTGTTATGGCTGCTATGGGCTCGCCTCTTACCAATAAATATGCGGAGGGTTACCCCGGCAAGCGTTATTACGGAGGATGCGAAAAGGTTGATATTGCGGAAAACCTTGCAATAGAACGTGCCAAGGAGCTTTTCGGCGCAGAGCATGCCAATGTTCAGCCTCATTCCGGTGCACAGGCTAATATGGCAGTTTTCTTTGCTGTACTTAATCCCGGCGATACGGTTATGGGTATGAATCTTGCCCACGGCGGACACCTTACACACGGTTCACCTGTTAATATGAGCGGTAAGCAGTATAATATTGTACCTTACGGCGTAAGTGAGGAAACCGGTATGATTGATTATGATGAGGTCAGACGTATTGCTCACGAGTGTAAGCCTAAGTTGATTATTGCAGGCGCTTCCGCATATTCACGTGTTATTGACTTCAAGTTTTTCAGTGAGGTTGCTAAAGAAGTAGGTGCATATCTTATGGTAGATATGGCGCATATAGCAGGTCTTGTTGCGGCAGGTCTTCATCCGAATCCTGTTCCTTATGCAGACTTTGTAACTTCTACTACACATAAGACGCTCAGAGGACCAAGAGGCGGTCTTATCCTTTGCAAAGCGGAGCATGCCAAGCTGATTAATAAGGCTGTATTCCCCGGTATTCAGGGCGGTCCTCTTATGCACATCATAGCTGCTAAGGCTGTCTGCTTTAAAGAGGCGCTTCAGCCTGAGTTTAAGCAGTATGCACAGCAGGTTATCGACAATGCACAGGCACTTGCCAAGGGTCTTATTAAAAACGGTTTTGATATTGTATCGGGCGGTACGGATAATCACCTTATGCTTGTTGACCTTCGTAAACTGCACGTAACAGGTAAGGAGCTTGAACATAATCTTGACGAAGTAGGTATCACTTGCAATAAGAATGCCATTCCTTTTGACCCTGAAAAGCCAAATACCACCAGCGGTATAAGACTTGGTACTCCCGCAGCAACCACAAGAGGTCTTAAGGAAGATGACTTTACCGAAATAGCTGATATTATAGGTATGGTTGCAAGAGACTTTGAGGGCAATAAGGCTGAGGCAGCTGCCAGAGTTAAGGCTATTACAGACAAGTATCCGCTTTATTAATCGAATATTAACATTTGTATTGGAAAAGTCCGATTTATTCGGGCTTTTTCTTATTTTATGGAATTGAATTTATTAAGCAATCTTCATTTTTAATTAATAATTTCTTTCGATAAAAACACTTGACTTAGAGTTAACTTTAAGTGTTATGATTTAGGCACAAAGAAGAAAGGCGGTGGTTAAATGACGATAGCCGAAGTAAGCAAGCGATATGATATATCCCCTGATACACTCAGGTATTACGAACGTGTCGGACTTATTCCGCCTGTACCCAGAAATGCAAACGGTATACGCAATTATGATGAAGCATCCTGTAGTTGGATTGAGCTTATAAAGTGTTTCAGAAGTGCAGGAGTACAAGTAGAGGCTCTCATTGAATACAGACAGCTTTATGAACAGGGTGACAGTACATTATATGCACGCAAGCAGCTGCTTTTGGGACAACGTGAGCTGCTTCGGGAACGTATATCTGAGCTAAATGCCAGCCTCGAAAAGCTTGATAAGAAACTGAAATGGTATGATGATGTTATTTCGGAAAGCAAAAAGGAGTGCTGATTTAATTGTTAATTCTGTATCTGACAGAATATTAAAATTGAAAACTATGTGGGATGCCACGGTTCCACCCTCCCCCAAACTTTATATTCCCTATCCCAAACAACATAACGTATTGGAATTGCGGCATCCTCATAGTCAAAAAAATACAAAGCCCTTGATGACTTCAAAGGTTGTCGGGGCAAACGGAGGTCTTTCAAATTTGAAAGACAGTTTTAAGTAAATGCTATGCGGGGTATCATGATTCCACCCTCCCCCCAACATTATATTCCCTATTCCAAACAACATAACGTAATGGGATTGTGATACCCTCATAGTAAGAATTGTTTTTTTGACTTCACTTTATATATAGATCTATTTTATCCCGGCAGATATATTCTGTTAGGAGCTGTGCACTGTATGCCTGCTCGGATAATAGTGATAGCAGTGCTGTATATTAACCCCCATACTGCTTTTGTCAGCCCCGATATATTCCGGGATAGTCGGTTGGTTCTGGAATACAGACATTTGCCGTATTTACGGCACTGCAAAAAACGCCTTGACAGACGGGTATATTTTTACCTGACTGTTGAGGCATTTTTTATTAATTGTGTTAAAATTTTCTTATTTTTTAAATAGGCGGTTGACAAAAATGCGGTTTAAGGTTAATATATAATTGCAAATAAATATTTGAATTGGAGGTATTATTATGACATCAGTTAAGGTTTCATTAAACACTATTGATAAGGTGAAAAATTTTGTAAATGTAATAAACACTTTTGACGGAGATTTCGATTTGGTTTCTGACAGATATGTTATTGATGCTAAGTCTATTATGGGTATTTTCAGCCTTGATATTACTAATGACCTTCGTCTTGATATTCATGATGACAATGAGGCTGACGCAGTTAAGAAGGCTCTTGCTGATTATATTATCGGTTAATACACTTGATATACTTAAATGGTGCGGATCGTTCCGGTCTGCATCATTTTTTTCTTTTGGAGATTTTTATGCAAAACTATAAGATGATTCTGGAATACGAGGGCACCCGCTATAATGGCTGGCAGCGTCAGGGCAATACGGATAATACCATACAAGGCATATTGGAAAGAAAACTTGGAGAAATAAGCGGTGAAGCCGTTGAGATTAACGGAAGCGGCAGAACTGATGCAGGTGTACACGCAGCAGGTCAATGTGCAAGCTTCAGGCTTGAGACAGAGCTGAATTGTGACTTTATAAAAAATGAACTGAATAAAAGGCTTAACAGAGATATACGTATCCTCAGGGTGGAACAGGCTCATCCCCGTTTCCATGCAAGGCTCAACGCAAAGGCTAAGACCTATGTCTACAGGATATGTACAGCTGATAAAGCCCCGGTTTTTACAAGACATTTTACCTATCTTTATCCTTGTAAAATTGATATTGAGGCTGTGGGCAGGGCGGCGGATATGCTTGTTGGTGAACATGACTTCAGAGCTTTTACTTCAAACCACCGTACAAAAAAGTCAACTGTCAGAACAATTTATTCAATAGATACGGAGTATTCGGATGATATACTTACAATCCGCTTTACAGGCAACGGATTTTTGTATAATATGGTCAGGATAATATCAGGCAGCCTGCTTATGGTGGGTACAGGTGAGATGAATACAGAGGATATAGCCCTTGCCCTTAACAGCCAAGACAGGAAAAAAGCAGGTGTTACCCTGCCTTCAAGTGGACTTATGCTTGAAAAGGTGTATTATTAAAATTGCCGGACAGTTTATCGTAACTGCCCGGTTTTTTGTGTGTACAAAATGTATAAAAAAGCCCCCGACTGATGTCGAGGGCTGTATAAGTGATATAAAAATTATCTCTTTGAGAACTGTGGTGCACGACGAGCTGCCTTTAAGCCGTACTTCTTTCTTTCCTTCATACGTGGGTCTCTTGTAAG
>CALWRD010000170.1 GCA_944383875.1 uncultured Clostridia bacterium
GCTTCGTGTACGGGTGTTCTGCTGACTCCCATTTCTTTTGCATATTTCTTCTCGTTTATCAACATTCCCGGTGACAGTTTGCCTGTAACAATTTGCTTTTTTAAATCTTCATATACATAATTTTTAAAATTAGATTCACTTTTTTCCATAGATATTCCTCATTTACAACAAAGTAAAACTGATATTTCATTGATATATCAGTCTGCGGTAAAATTTTAAGGGCATAGCCCCCTAAGTTATTTTTTATTATACTGCAAAAATCTTTTATGTCAATATTCAGTTAATCTGGCGATAAGTAATTTTTGAGACTATCGGTTATGGTTTAAAATGTATTTTATGATAAAAGAAGATAGGATTTTGCAGACATATAATTGACTTTGCTGCTTAAATTAATTATAATAAATGAACCACTGAAATTTTCATTATATACAGCTGTATTAACGGAGATTATTACTTTATTGTTATTAATTATAAAAGATGGAGGAATCATTATGTTAGAAGTCGGAACAAAGGCACCAACATTTTCTCTGCCGGATCAAAACGGTACTGTGCATACCCTTGAAGAATTTGCCGGTAAAAAAGTAATTTTGTATTTTTATCCTAAAGACAACACTCCCGGTTGCACTAAGCAAGCCTGTGGTTTTGGAGAGCTGTATCCACAGTTTACCGAAAAAGGTGCTGTTATAATCGGTATTAGTAAAGATAGCGTAAAGTCCCACAAAAATTTTGAAGGTAAATATAGCCTGCCCTTCATTTTGCTTTCCGATCCTTCTCTTGAGGCAATTCAGGCTTATGATGTATGGAAGGAAAAGAAGAATTATGGCAAGGTAAGTATGGGTGTTGTGCGTACAACATATCTTATAAATGAAGAAGGCATAATTGAAAAAGCTTTTGACAAAGTGAAAGCAGCGGACAATCCTCAACAAATGCTTGAACTGTTATAAGGTGTCATATGAGAATAATTATATCCCCTGCAAAAAAGATGATAACGGATGATGGGCTGCTATGGAAGGATCTGCCTGTGTTTTTAAAACAGGCAGAGGAGCTTAAGGCGTATATACAAGGATTAACATATGAAGAAGCCAAGGCACTTTGGAAGTGCAATGATAAGCTGGCACAGTTGAACTTTGAACGCTTCAGGGATATGAATCTGTATTGTAATTTATCACCTGCGATACTTTCGTATGAAGGTATTCAATATCAATATATGGCTCCCGGCGTGTTTGAAAGCTGTTCAATGAAATATATACAGGAAAATTTGCGGATTCTGTCGGGATTTTACGGTGTTTTAAAACCATTTGACGGCATTACTCCATACAGATTAGAGATGCAGGCAAAGATATGTATTAAAGGTGTAAAAGATTTATATGAGTACTGGGGAGACAGTATATATAACGAAGTGGTTGATGGAGATAATATTATTTTAAATTTAGCATCAAAGGAATATTCCAAATGTATAGAAAATTACCTGAAGCCTTCGGACAAATTTATTACATGTGTATTTGGTGAGTGTGTAAACGGAAAAATTGTGCAAAAAGCAACATTGGCAAAAATGGCTCGGGGTGAAATGGTGCGTTATCTTGCCGAACGTGAAGTGAAAAATCCGGAAGAAGCAAAGAAATTCAATTTACTGGGATTTATGTATAACGATGATTTATCTTCGGAAACAGAATATATATTTTTAAAGTCATAAATATAATGTAAAAGAATTGAATTGCGTATGTACCGTGGATATAATGCGGCATTATTATGTCAGATATGACAGAAATTTAAATGAAAAGTTTGTTATACAGGATAAACAGCGGAAATTTAAATAAATTTGCGTTTTATTTGACTTGAAATTTATCATTCTTTAAAATAAACTTATTTTAAGGGGTGGTACAGTTTGAAATGGCATTTAATTGTATTGATATGTATTGCAGCATTTATATTACTTTTTCCACCACAAGTCAAAGCCTTGCATGTAAGACAGGGAGATTTAATCATTAATCAAGTTTTTACGGAAATGACATACAAAGATGCGGGGTAATAACATATACTTACCCCGCAAATAAATAATGCTTAATTTGTATCAATCATTTTACTCTATATCTCCGTTAATAGCGTAGGATATTTGCATAAGGCTGTCAGTGAGATGAACATTTTCCACAACTACATTATCTGGTACATCAAGATCTACATGTGAAAAATTCCATATGCCTTTAACACCGTTATTTACAAGAATAGGAGCTACCTGTTTTGCGTTATCCTTAGGCAAGGCAAGCACACCTATATCAACATGATTAGTTTTTAAAAAATTTTCCAGCTCCGCAACATCCAAAATTTCAATGCCTCTTATATTAAGTCCGATAAGCTTAGGATTTCTATCAAAAATGGCGATAAAATTAAAACCTCTTTTTCCAAAGTTGCCGTAGTTTGCAAGAGCTTGTCCGAGATTCCCTCCGCCTATGATTACCAGATTATAAGATTTATCAAGTCCTAAAATTTTTTTGATTTCCTCATACAGCAGTTCTACGTTATAACCATAGCCTTGTTGTCCAAAGCAGCCGAATTTGTTAAGATCCTGTCTGATCTGTGAAGCGGTAACGTGCATACGTTTACTCAGGTCATTTGATGAAATGCGGGTTATCCCGTTATCAAGCAGATCTCCCAGATATCTGTAATAGCGAGGGAGTCTTTTGATGACAGCTACAGAAATTTTCTTATCAGTATACATTAAAATCACCCAATTCCTTCGTACATTTACCTTAAGTATAATGCTTAATCTTTTTTTTGTAAATCTTTATACTTTTAAAATTCGTTATTATCTGATAAAATTAGTATGAACGGAGGATGTTTATATGATACTTTCACTTAATAATATACAAAAGTCGTTTGGCACCGATGTTATCTTGGAAAATGTTTCACTTACCGCCGAGGCTAACGATAAAATAGGTATTGTCGGTGTAAACGGAGCCGGCAAGTCTACGCTGTTTAAAATTATTGTGGGAGAACTTTCTCTTGACGGTGGCAGTGTTACTATTCCGAATAATGTTAAACTTGGTTATTTCTCGCAAAATATTGAAATAGACAGTACAAAGACTATTTACGATGAGCTTATGACGGTATTTGCACCGATTATTGCCATAGAAGAGGATATGCGTAATACAGAGCTTGCAATGGCAAAAGCTGAGGGTGCCTCACTTGAAGAACTTATGCATAAGTATACGGAATTATCCCGTGAGCTTGAAGAAAAGAACGGTTATGAATATAAAAGCCGTATCAGGGGTGTTATAAAGGGATTAGGTTTTTCATCAGAAGAAGCTTATCAGCATATTAATGAGCTTTCGGGAGGTCAGAAAACCAGAGTTGCGCTTGGAAAATTGCTGCTTTCTGCGCCGGATATACTTTTACTGGACGAGCCCACAAATCACCTTGATATTGATTCTATGCAATGGCTTGAGGATTTTGTCCGTTCATATAAGGGTTGTGTGATAATCGTATCCCATGACAGATATTTCCTTGATAGAACCGTAACAAAGATTTTGGAAATTGAAAATGGTAAGTCTGCCTTTTATGTGGGTAATTACACATCATATGCCGAGAAAAAGGCAATTAATCGGGAAATAGCCATTAAACATTACATAAATCAACAGCGTGAAATTAAGCGCCAAGAAGCGGTTATACAAAAGCTGAAAAGCTATAACAGGGAAAAATCCGTCAAACGAGCCGAAAGCCGTGAGAAGGCATTGGAAAAAATGGATAAGTTGGAGGCACCGGAAAATTTACCTGAAAATATGCGCCTTGAAATCAAACCACGCAAGGAAAGCGGAAATGATGTGTTGCTGGTAAATGAGCTTTCAAAGTCATTTGATGGCAAAGAATTGTTTAAACATGTCAGCTTTGATATAAGACGCGGTGAAAAGGTTGCACTTATCGGTCCAAACGGTATAGGAAAAACCACACTTTTTCGAATAATTTTAAATATGATTGCCGCAGACAGCGGAGAATGCAAAACAGGTGCAGGGGTAATAATCGGTTACTACGACCAGGAGCATGCTACGCTTAATACCGATAAGAGTATATTTGATGAAATATCCGATACTTATCCCGATCTAAAAACCACCCAGATACGTAATGTTTTGGCGGCGTTTGTTTTTACAGGAGACGATGTATACAAAAAGATTGCATCATTGAGCGGTGGAGAAAAGGGAAGAGTAAGTCTTGCCAAGATAATGCTTTCAAATGCTAATTTCCTTATATTGGATGAGCCTACGAACCATTTGGATCTGGCTTCCAAGGAAATACTGGAAAATGCCCTTTCATCCTACAGCGGTACTGTACTTTATATTTCTCATGACAGATACTTTATAAATGCCACAGCACAAAGAATAATTGAACTTACGCCAAAGGGTGCAGTAAATTACTTAGGTAATTATGACTTTTATCTTGAAAAAAAGTCTCAAAACAACGTCGAGACAGTTGAGAGTAACGAAGTAAATGAAAGTGTGACCAAGCTGGATTGGCAAAAACAAAAAGAAAACCAAGCGGCAAGGCGTAAAATAGAAAACCGAATAAAAAAACTGGAAGAAGAAATAGCAAAACTGGAAGAAGAAGTTGCTAATATTGACTTGAAGCTTGAACAACCTGAGGTTTTTACCGATGCAGGCAAGTCTAAAGCTTTGTTTGATGAAAAACAGGAAGCTGAGTCCAGATTGGAAACTTTGTATGAGCAATGGGAAGAGGAACAAAACAATTTGCAGTAATTATAAAATGGGTGTTATCTGTTTGATACACCCATTTTACATACAAATTTATTTCATTTTTTTCAAAATACCGGTTATGATGACAATAGCAAGTATAAAAGAAACAATATCGGCTATAGGTTGAGCCAGCATTATACCTTTTAATCCCGCAACATAGGAACCTATAATAACTGCCGGTATAAAAATGAGTCCTTGTCGTGAGGCGGCTAAAAAGCTTGCCCTGATAGGTTTCCTTATGGTTTGAGCCAGCATATTTGATAAAACGATAAGTGCATTAAGTGGCATAGTATAGCATTGATATCTGAATGCGGTTGCGCCGATAGCTATTACTTCAGGCTCATTACGACCAAATTGTGCTATAACCCATTCCGCATTGATTACACAAACTATGCTGGCAATAATAAGAAAGACAAAACCGGTTTTGACACAAAACCAGTAGGCTTTTTTTACTCTTTTAAAATTACCGGCACCGTAATTGAAACCGCAGACGGGCTGAAACCCCTGACCAAATCCTATAACGGCTGAATTGGCAAACATCATTACCCTTGATACGATAGACATAGCAGCTATTACCTCATCACCAAATGGATTTGCGGCAACATTAAGGCTTGTGGTAGCTATGCTTGCAAGACCTTGTCTGCAAAGGGAAGGTGTACCGCCTGCAACTATTTCTTTAAGGTAAAATTTGTTCGGTGAAAAACATTTAAATTTTATGCGGATATTTCCGGAATGCCTTGTACCCAGCAGAAGAAGGCAAAAGCTGATAAATTGACTTATAATGGTTCCGAGGGCGGCTCCGGAAACACCTAAGCTGCAAATAAAAATAAAAAACGGCGTTAAAAATAAATTTGTAACAGCTCCTGTTGCAAGTCCGATCATTGAATAAAATGCGCTTCCCTGATAACGAAGCTGATTATTCAGTACAAATGATGCTGTCATATAGGGAGCACCGATTAGTATTATACTTATATAATCTTTCGCATATGGCGCAATGGTGGGAGTAGCGCCTAAAAAATAGACTAAATTATCGCAAAAGATAAGCCCCAGTATCATAATTAAAAAACCGAATATCATAGCTGTGAAAAAACCCGTTGCAGACATTTTTTCAGCAGTTTCATAATTTTGTTTCCCCAATTCTCTGGACATAAAATTTCCACTGCCGTGCCCGAAGAAAAAGCCGAATGCCTGCAGTATATTCATTAGCGGGAAAGCTATTCCGACGCCACCCACTGCGCTTTTACCAAGTGAACCTACGAAAAATGTATCTGCCATATTGTAAAATGATGTTACAAGCATACTTATTATGGTGGGAGCTGCTAAGGTGCAGATTAATTTTTCAACAGGTTCAGTTGTCATTCGCAAAAATTTTTCATTACTGTTCAATTTAACCAACCTCTATTCATTTTTATCTAAAATATATTTTACACTCTTGAGATAGGCTTTGTCAAATATTAAGAAATGTTGTCATTTTGTAATGAAAAAGACACATTTTTTTTGTGCAAAATGTCTTGAAAATTTGCTTCCTTTGTTATATAACTATATTAGTAAGAAATTGAGAGTGTGAGGAGTATATGCATGGAGATAAAATTATCCAATAATTTAAACAATAAAAGAGGCAGGCTGAAAAAAAGGGTCGTCATCATTTTTATTGTTTCAATATTTGTTCTTGTGATTTTATATGTTGCGGCGGCATATATCCTGTTTTCATCAAGGTTTTTACCGGGTACTGTTATTGACAGTCTGGATTGCGGTTTTGTTACGGAGGATGAGGCTAAAACCAAGTTAGAGAGCGTTATTAATGATTACAGACTGCAAATTACAGATGGAAATGATATATCCGAATACATAACAGCAGCCGATATTAATCTAACGGGAAACTTTGGCGATGAGCTGGTTGAAACATTGGAAAATCAAAATAAGTTATTATGGGGATTAGGTGTATTTAAAAACACCGATGTAGATACAGCTCCGGTTGTTGAGTTTAATGATGAATTACTTAATGATAAAATCGGAGGACTTACATTGGTATCGGGAGCGCAGGTTACAGACAGTGTAAACGCTTATCTTAAACTTAATGATAGTAACAGGTTTGAAGTAGTTCCGGAAATGTATGGTACAAGACTTGACAGAGAAAACTTTACCCGGAGAGTAGCGGAGGCAATCAGAGGGCTGGAGCCGACAATTAATCTTTCCGAAGAAGATTACTATATAAAGCCTACTGTTTACAGTGATAATGAGGCTATGATTGCGGCAATGAATGATGCAAACAAATGGCTTGATTCGGTTATTACATATAACTTCGGTTCATCTCAGGAGGTTGTTGACGATTCACTTACCAAGGACTGGATAGTGATAGGAAATGATTTTTCCGCATATTTTGACAGAGATAAGGTAAAAGAATTTGTAAGAAGCCTTTCACGTAAATATGATACCTTTGGAGATACCAGAACAATCAGGACAACATATGGTTTCGATGTCAGTGTTATAGGCGGAAACTACGGCTACAGAATTAATCGTGAAGCAGAGATTGATGATCTTGTGGCAGATATTAAAACAGGAGAAACAAAGTCCAGAACTCCGATTTATTATCAGGAGGGAGCAAGTTATGATGGACTTGATATCGGCAATACTTATGTGGAAGTTGACTTAACGGGACAGCATTTGTTTTTGTATCAGGACGGTTCACTTATATTACAGACTGAAATAGTGTCGGGACATCCAAATAAGGGCGCAACTCCAAACGGTACTTACAGAATTACCTATTGTGAAAGGGATGCTGTGTTAAGGGGTGAGGATTACGAAACACCGGTATCCTATTGGATGCCGTTCAATGGAGATATCGGACTGCATGATGCAGCTTGGCAGCCAAAGTTTGGCGGCGATTGGTATGTTACTCATGGATCACATGGATGTGTTAATCTCCCTGTTTCGATGGCAGCCCAGATATACAGTTATGCTTATACTGGTATGCCTGTAGTTTGTTATCGGTATGATACTAACTATTATGCTCAGGTTGATGCCTATAGGAAGGCAAATAATCTGCAGACAATTTTCACTGCCGGAGGTACAGAGCAAACGACTGCCGCAAATCAGTGATAGACTCTTGACATAACGGAAAAATATTGCTATGATTAATCTATAAGGAAATGTTTTGCATGACTGACGGATATGTGGTTTACCACAGGGGAGTGCAAAATTTATTCGCCGACCGTCTGGGCAGTTTACGTAAATAATGTGCCCTTGCGGTCGGTTTTTTATTGGTACTTGTACATTTCGTTCAGGTCCAAGAAAAATTATATTTTACAGGAGGATTTATCAATGAGAGCATTAATCAGTGTATCGGACAAGACAGGTATTGTTGAGTTTGCATCTAAACTTAATGATATGGGTATTGAGATTGTTTCCACAGGCGGTACATATAATAAGCTTAAGGAAGCGGGAATACCCGTTATAGGTATTTCGGAAGTAACAGGTTTTCCGGAGTGCCTTGATGGTCGTGTAAAGACCCTGCATCCCAAAATTCATGCAGGTCTGCTTGCCATGAGGAGTAATCCTGAGCATATGAAAGCTGTAAAGGAGCTGGGGGTTGAACTTATTGATCTGGTCGTAGTTAATCTCTATCCATTTAAGCAAACCATTATGAAAGAGAGCGTTACGCTGGAGGATGCCATTGAAAACATTGATATTGGCGGTCCATCTATGCTTAGAGCGGCAGCCAAAAATTATCAGGATGTATCGGTTGTAATAGATCCTGCGGATTATGACAAGGTTCTCGAGGAGCTTAAGGAAAACGGTAAGGTTTGCAAGGAAACTAATTTCTATCTTGCAGCTAAGGTATTTAATCACACAGCTTACTATGATGCTATGATTGCCGCATATCTTAAGGATAAAGCAGGTCTTCCAAAGTACCCTGATACATTAACCCTTACTTTTGAAAAAGTTCAGGATATGCGCTATGGTGAAAATCCTCATCAGTCAGCGACATTTTATAAAGAAGTCGGAGACAACAGCGGTATGCTTACGGGCATTGAGCAGCTTCACGGCAAGGAACTTTCATTTAATAATATAAATGATACCCACGGTGCACTTGAGCTTTTGAGAGAGTTTGATGAGCCTACGGTTGTTGCATGTAAGCACTCCAATCCTTGCGGTGTGGCAAGCGGTAAAGATATACATGAGGCATATGTAAAGGCATATAACACCGATCCTACTTCAATATTCGGAGGTATCGTTTGTGCTAACAGACCTATAGACAAGGCAACAGCTGAAGAGATCAGCAAGATTTTCCTTGAAATTGTATTGGCGCCTGATTTTGACGAGGATGCACTTGAAATCCTTGAAAAGAAGAAAAACATAAGATTGCTTAAACTTCCAAATCTTGATAAAAAGCAGCCTGAAGGTGCATATGATGTTAAAAAGGTTAGCGGTGGTTTGTTGATTCAGGATATTGATAACAAGCTTCTTGGTGATGAACTTACTGTCGTAACGGACAGAAAGCCAACCGAAAAGGAGATGGAAGATCTTCTCTTTACATGGAAAATCGTTAAGTTTACAAAGAGCAACGGTATTGCGATTGGTAAGAACAAGCAATCTGTTGGTATAGGTCCGGGACAGGTAAACAGAATTTGGGCAACGGAGCAGGCAATAGACCACGGAAAGACTCAGATGGGTGAGGAATATGTAAAGGGTGCTGTGTTGGCATCTGATGCATTTTTCCCATTTGACGATTGTGTTGAAGCTGCGCATAAAGCAGGCATAACAGCAATTATTCAGCCGGGTGGCTCCAAGAGAGATCAGGACAGCATTGATAAATGTAATCAATACGGAATAGCCATGGTATTCACAGGTATGAGACATTTCAGGCACTGATTTAAAAAATCACTTTTAGGATATTTTATGGTTTGGACTTTTATTACTAAATTTGTGTTGAAAAAGTTATCAAACCATTGAAAAAATAGTGTGATGGGTTAATGTCCATTGAGCAAATAAATAATAAACAGGTTCTTTGTCAACCGATGTGGCTTTGACCTGATCGACTTATAAAGCTAAACTGACAGTGTGTATTTTTGTTGATACAATTATGCACACTGTTTTCTATGTAAATTATCTTGCACATAGTAAGTATACTTTTTCTAAAGTGATAAAAAATTTGATAGTCAAAGGCGATTCGTTTTATACCCTTTATTTTATTATTAATACATTCAATTTAGTGCTGTTTTAAGGTATCCGGAAATCTTTTAAATACTGAGGGAAGCGGCAGTATGTTTAACCGGGGTGCAAATACTACAGTTTTTATTGACCAAATCGGTTTTTGCTATAAAAGTTTTGTTGCAACTTCTACAAATATATCTTTCTTTGTTAATCTTTATAATAGCGTTGTAACCGGATATAGGCATAATTTTAATTGAAATTAACTTATAACTGTGAAAATTTATATGACTGCTGTAATGGGGACAGGTACAAAGCTTGTTTATAAGAGTAGATCTATAATACTCAATTATACAGTATTAACAAAATTTATCAATCAAATGATTGATTGTTAATTAACAATGTATTATAATTAACTTGTGGTATTGTGTAAGTATGGCACAATACTTAGAAATATGTAACTTTACTTTTCCAATATATATTTTGAAAGAAGGTATAAGCTATGAGTAAAGCAAAAGTTTTTTTTCCAAAGAAATTACACCGGAAAGCCTGATTAAAATATATAAGGCTTTAGGTGTTGACTTGCATGGAAAGATTGGTGTAAAAATTTCTACAGGTGAACCGGGAGGACACAACTATCTTCACCCTGAATTAATCGGAGATTTGGTTCATATGCTGGATGGTACAATAATTGAGTGCTGTACAGCTTATGAGGGTCAGCGTATGGATCCTAAGAAGCATTGGAAAGCTATTGAGGATCATGGCTTTAAAGCAATGGCGCCATGTGATATAATGGATGAATTTGGAGAAATGGATCTTCCTGTTAAAAACGGATTTCATCTTGATAGGGATATAGTGGGAGAACATTTTGCAAATTATGACTCTGTTTTGGTATTGTCACACTTTAAAGGGCATGCTATGGGCGGATTTGGCGGTGCCCTTAAAAATATAAGTATCGGTATTGCCTCCACACATGGAAAAACCAATATACATACCGCATCAGTGACTACAGAAGCAAGTAAACTCTTTGACAATCTTCCACCTCAGGATCATTTTCTGGAGTCTATGGCTGATGCAGCAAAGGCTGTAATCGACTATAAGGGTGCAGAAAATATGCTCTATATTAATGTTGCAAACAGATTGAGTATTGATTGCGACTGTGATTCCAATCCTGCTGAGCCTGAAATGGCGGATATAGGTATTTTTGCATCTCTTGATCCTGTAGCTGTTGATCAGGCTTGCTATGATGCTGTTATTAACTCTGAGGATCCGGGAAAGGCAGCACTTATTGAACGCATGAATTCTCTTCATGGAATTCACACTGTGGAAGCTGCTGCTCAGCATGGACTTGGTGTAAGAGAATATGAAATCGTTTCACTGGATTAATAATAAGATAAAAGTGAAAAGTATTTAAATCGACAGAAGCTGCCTTTATAGGGCAGCTTCTATTTTTCTACAAATCAAACCGGCTGTACAGGGGGGATGTACAGCCGTAAAGAAAGGAAATTTGGCTGTACAGGGGGGATGTACAGCCCTAAAGGAGGGATGCTGCTTAAAGCAGCCATTTGTCTTCCCATATGGACGCCTCCATATGGGAGTGTATTTAAACCAAAAATTGGATACCTGTCTTATGCAATTAATGCAACTACATCGTTGGATTTTTGAAGCAATGAGCATAACTTATCAATTATTTCAAGTTGTCCGTGATGCAGTGTCAATAATGAATTACAGAATGTAATAATAGAGCTTATATCATTTAACATTTGAACAGGCTCTTTTCTTTCAATTAATTCCTGAGAGGAATTGAGTTCTTTTACTATTCTGTTATATTCACCTATATAGGATTGATAAGCACTTATTTGCTTATTTGTTAAGCTTGTATGATTGTCGGCATATTCCGAGAGTTTATAGTTTAAATAAGAACAATTATTTTTTAGCTGGCAAAGCATATCTTTCATTGTATCTGAATTATTGTTGATAGAAGAAATAAGAGCATTAATGTTTTCAACTGTGTACTCCATAACGTTTCCCCTTTCTCTTTATTTTCTTTATGTATATATCATAGC
>CALWRD010000171.1 GCA_944383875.1 uncultured Clostridia bacterium
CCGTTTCCTACTTAGCCGAACGGATTCCGTGATGAGGTAATTATTCCTTTTGAAAAGGAAATCGGCAGAAAAGTGCTAGGCAACTGCGTTGCCTCAGGTACTGTCATTATAAACGAACTGGGTGATGAGCATATCAAGACAGGCTGTCCAATTGTTTATACCTCAGCAGACAGTGTATTTCAAATAGCGGCACATGAGGAAATTATACCTGTAGATGAACTCTACGAATACTGCAAGATTGCACGAAGTATGCTCTCTGTGGGACGTGTAATAGCAAGACCATTTATAGGTAGTAACGGTAATTATACAAGAACAGAGCGCAGAAAAGATTTTTCTCTTGAGCCACCTCATCCTACACTGCTTGATTACGTAAAAAGCGCCGGCTTAGAGTGTGCCTGTGTAGGAAAAATAGAAGATATTTTTGCAATGCGCGGCATAACTAAATCTGTTCATACCACAAATAATCATGACGGTATTGAACAGACCATAGCATATCTAAAAGAAGATTTTGGAGGATTAATATTTACAAACCTTGTTGACACAGATATGCTTTATGGACATCGTAATGATATAAAAGGCTTTGCTTCGGCACTTGAATATTTTGACAGCAGGCTACCCGATATTATGGCGGCTATGAAGGAAGATGACATACTTTTTATAACAGCTGATCATGGCTGTGATCCCACAACGCCTTCCACCGACCATTCCAGAGAATATATCTTTTTGCTTGGCTATGGAAATCTTACTCCTAAAGACATAGGAACACGCTCAACATATGCGGATATAGCCAAAAGTATTGTACAGTATCTGAGTATAGACGCAAACATAAATGGCACATCATTTTTATAAAAATACAAAGGACACAGATAGGTATTTTTATCTGTGTCCTTCATTTCAGCCAAAATATTCTTTGATTAATTTCATCCTATCCATTTGATTTACATCAAAGGGGCATCTTTTGTTGCAATGTCCGCGTTGAATACAATCAGAGGCATTTTTTGCAAGACTGCTATAATGACTTTTTGCAAGCTGATCACCCGCCATTGCCAAGTCATAATACTTGTTAACCAATCCAATGTCAATACCTACGGGACATGGCTTGCAATGATTACAATAAACACAGGTTCCTCTTGCATCAGCCGGAGTAAAGGTTCCGAGTATAGAATAATCCTTTTCTTCCTCACTTGCTGTTAGAAATCCAAGTATTCTCTCAAGGTCTTTTTTATTTCTTATACCGGGTAACACAGTAATAACTCCGGGCTTATCCAAAGCATACTGTATACACTGATATTCAGTAAGGGCTTGCTTAAAAGGAGATGTTTTTTCACTTAAAAGCTGTCCGCCGCTGAATGCCTTCATAACTGAGATACCGACACCTTCACTTTCGCATCTTCTGTAAAGCTCCATTCTCTCATCCACGCTTCCGTTTGCGAACTCTCCATGACTGTAATCGTAACCGGGATTGATGCTAAACATCATCATATCTATGATGCCCATGTTAAGTATTTTATTTGCAACAGAAGGTGTATGTGAGGAAAATCCTATATGATGTACAACCCCCTGTTCTTTCAGAGAATTAATGTAGTCAATTACTCCGTTTTTACTTATTTCATTTAAATCCTCTGTTTCATCTATACAGTGAATAAAGCCAAAGTCGATATAGTCTGTCTTAAGCATTTTAAGCTGCCAATCTACAGATTTTTTTATAGTATCAAGGTCTGTAGTCCAACCATAAGTGCCTGACTCATAGTTGGCGCCAAAGTGAATTTGAAAATAGACTTTGTTTCTGCAAGATGCTAGTGCACGTCCATATGCCGCAAAAGGTTTAGCCTCCGCCGATGCCATATCAAAATAGTTTATTCCGTTATCTACAGCATAGGAAATTGCCTCTTCGATCTGTTTTTCCGATGACTCCTGAATTGAGCTTGTACCCAGCCCCAAGATGCTTATTTTTTCTCCGCTGTGGGGAAGTAGACGATACTCCATAATCATTGCCTCCTCAAAAGTAGATACATTGTCAGAGTTTTTATTCTAATTAAGTATAAATGTATTCTATTTATATTGCATTACATAGGTAAATTAAATTTTTTGATTGCCTGTTGACCACACGTGTTTTTCATTTGCGCTTGCAAGTGTATTCTGTGCCATTACACCAACCAATTTATGCGGAATATAAGGCTCTTCCAAAAATGCCATCTCACTGTCGGTTAAAACAACATCAACCGATTTTGCGGCGCCCTCAACGTGACTAAACTTTGTGGCACCAACCACAGGTGAGGTTACTTTTTGCAGCAGCCATGCCAGTGCTATTTCCGTCATTGAAACGCCCTTGTCATCAGCGAGCTTTGCAACTCGCTCAATAATAACATCATCCTGCTCCGCCGTAGAATCATATTTCAGCTTTGCATAGCTATCTTCAATAAGCCTCTTCGAGCTTTCTCCCTTGTGTTTTGATAATCTGCCGCCTGCCAGAGCACTGTATGGTGTCATAGCTATATTTTCTTCCTTACAATATGGAACCATCTCTCGCTCTTCTTCTCTGAAAATGAGATTGTAATGTCCCTGAACTGAAACAAATTTAGCAAATCCCTCTTTTTCAGCTAACGCATTTGCTTTGGCAAGCTGCCACGCAAAACAGTTTGATATTCCAATATATCGCACCTTGCCGGCTTTAACCATATTGTTAAGTCCCTCCATAATATCATACAAAGGTGTATTATAATCCCACATATGGTAAATATAAAGATCCACATAATCCATACCAAGGTTTTGGAGACTCTTGTTAAGCAATAATTCGATATGTTGCTGACCGGAAATACCTCCTTCTATTTCTTCCTGTGTTCTTGGCAAAAACTTTGTAGCAACAACCACCTCATCACGTTTTGCAAAATCTTTCAAAGCTCTGCCAAGGTATTGCTCACTTGTACCGCTTTGATAACCTATAGCCGTATCAAAAAAATTGATACCCAGCTCCAGTCCACGCTTTATTATCTCT
>CALWRD010000172.1 GCA_944383875.1 uncultured Clostridia bacterium
CATAAAGACAACAAGACCAATGGAGCGGCTTTATATCTGCGGTGACGGAGTTACCTCCGCAGACTACGGCACAGGGCTGATGGCTCCCCGTGCTGCCATATGTGCAGCTCATCAGGCAAATATGATACTGAGACTAATCAATGAAATATATGAACCATAAGGAGGAAAAATAATGAACAATGATAAGCTTGTAATAGGCGGACATGAGTTTGACTCACGTTTTATACTGGGTTCGGGCAAATTCAGCCTTGATATGACAAAGAAGGTGCTCGAAAACAGCGGAGCACAGATAGCAACCCTTGCCTTAAGGCGTGCAAACGGCGAGTGCGAAGAAAACATACTGGACTATATGCCCGAGGGCATTACCCTGCTGCCAAACACCTCCGGTGCGAGAAATGCCGATGAGGCAATAAGGATAGCTCATCTTTCAAGGGAACTGGGCTGCGGCGACTTTATCAAACTTGAAGTAGTAAGGGACAGCAAGTATCTCCTTCCCGACAACGGTGAAACAATAAAGGCAACAGAGGTATTGGCTAAAGAAGGCTTTGTGGTTATGCCCTATATGTATCCGGA
Source organism: uncultured Clostridia bacterium (assembly GCA_944383875.1). Taxonomy (GTDB): domain Bacteria; phylum Bacillota; class Clostridia; order Lachnospirales; family CAG-274; genus CALWRD01. Next base: position 574 of record CALWRD010000172.1, read on the forward strand.
CCTTAACGCCGCACGTGATCTTGAAAACGCAGGTGCTGCTGCTGTAATGCCCTTAGGTGCACCTATAGGCAGCAACAAGGGACTTGCCACAAAAGACTTTATACAGATATTAATAGATGAAATAGACCTGCCTATAATAGTTGACGCAGGCATAGGCAGACCTTCACAGGCATGTGAAGCTATGGAAATGGGCGCTGCCGCCGTAATGGCAAACACAGCAATAGCAACCGCCGGTGACGTTGCGCTGATGGCAACGGCATTCAGACTTGCCATAGAGTCGGGACGTGCAGCCTACCTTGCAGGTTTAGGTCGTGTACTTGAAAAAGGCGGAGAGGCGTCAAGTCCCCTTACAGGATTTTTGGAGGATTAAGCTATGAAAGATATAAGAAAATACGACCATATGAAATATATGGAAGGCATGGAGGCAATAGACTCGGACATAATGGACAGGGTCCTTGCGGAGACTGCCGCCTATGACTACAACAAATATACAGCAGCGGATGTTGAGCGTGCATTAAGCCGTGAAACCATAGATGTTGACGGATTTAAGGCATTGCTTTCACCTGCCGCTCTGCCATATCTGGAACAGATGGCACAGAGGGCAAAGGAGGAAACACGCCGCCACTTCGGCAACTCGGTATCAATGTTTACACCCCTATATATAGCAAACTATTGTGAAAACTACTGTGTATACTGCGGCTTTAACTGCTCAAACCGTATCCACAGGGCAAAGCTCACCTATGAAGAAATAGAAGAGGAGCTTAAGACAATAGCAAAGACAGGCTTGCAGGATATATTAATACTGACAGGAGAGGAAAAAAAGCAGTCCTCCGTTGAATACATAGGGAAGGCTGTCAAGCTTGCGGCAAAGTATTTTAACCTTGTAGGCATTGAAATTTATCCCGTTAATACAGATGAGTACAGGTATCTTCACGAGTGCGGTGCTGACTATGTATGCGTATATCAGGAAACATATAATACCGACAAGTATGAGGAAATGCACTTAAGAGGCTCAAAGAGAATATACCCATACCGCTTTAATGCACAGGAGCGTGCCTTAAGAGGCGGAATGAGAAGTGTTTCCTTCGGCGCCCTGCTTGGACTTGACGATTTCCGTAAGGATGCCTTTGCAACAGGTATGCACGCAAAGCTGATACAGCAGAAGTATCCACAGGCAGAGATTTCCTTTTCACCACCACGCTTAAGACCCTTCATTAACAATGAAGAAAACAATCCAAAGGATGTACATGAACGTCAGCTTCTACAGGTAATGACCTCATACCGTATGTTTATGCCATTTGCAGGCATCACCATTTCCACAAGGGAAAGAGCCGGCTTCCGTGACAATGTAATAGGTATGTGTGCCACAAAGATTTCCGCCGGAGTAAGCGTAGGTGTAGGCGGTCACGCACATGAGGAAAAGGGCGATGAACAGTTTGACATATCAGATCCACGCAGCGTAGACGAGGTAAGGAGCACAATAGTTGCCCATGGCTTACAACCTGTATTTACCGACTACATAAGGGTATAATTATGGATGTTATCTGCATTACAAACAGAAAACTTTCCGGAAGGGATTTTCTTGAGCAGCTTAAGTTAACAGCTGCGGCAAAACCAAAGTATATTATCCTCCGTGAAAAGGATATGTCTGAGGAGGAGTATCTGAATCTTGCGAAAAAAGCCCTTGAAATATGCCAAAATAACGGAACCGGATTGATCTGCAACAGCTTTTTTAATGTTGCCGAAAAAATCGGCGCAGAGGGCATACACCTTCCCCTTGCCATTGCCGAAACATATACAGGAAAAATTAAGCCCATGGGCATATCCGTACACAGTGTAGATGATGCCTTAAAGGCGGCAAAACTGGGAGCAGACTGCCTCATCTACGGACATATATTTACAACCGACTGTAAAAAGGGACTTGCACCAAGGGGCGTTAAATCTCTTGAAAAAGTATGCTGTTCAGTCGGTATACCCGTATACGCTATAGGCGGCATAACCCCCGAAAATGCTGCACTTACCAAAACAGCAGGTGCGGCAGGGGTCTGCCTTATGTCCTCGTTGATGACTGCGGAAAATCCGAAAGAAATTATTGAAAAAATTAAACAAATATAAGTTATTCAAAAGAGAAAGTACACAGTTTACTTTCTCTTTTTATTAAGGTTAGATTACAAAACACAAAATCTATTGTAATTTTGCCCGTAAGGCGTTAAAATAAAGTGGAATAAAGGTTTCTCTCACTATTTAGAGAAACACAGCTAAAACGAATCATACCGAGATGGAGTGTTAATATGGCACAGAGCAAAAGCAATTGTGACGAGGTAAAAAGACATATAAGCGGCAAGCCCAATAAAAACAATCTGGGCAGGCACAGGAGAAGGGGCGCTGCCTTCCCCATAGTAATATGTATTACTGTAATTGCCGGATTTATAATAGGCGCAAAAAGCTACAGCTTTGCCTATAACGAGGTGGCAAAGCGCAGCGTACTGGCTGAAGCCTCTCAGGATGGGGAACAGCAGTTTTCCGCAAACAACATTATACAGCAGGCACAAAACAATCTTGTAGGCTCCGACATTGACGGAGTAATAAAAGAGATAGACCTTGAAACAAACAAGTTTACCTTTTACAATCTTAAATCAAACGAAACCATTATACTTACCGCAACGGAGGACACACAGTATCCCTACCCAAACACCGAAAGTGACTATAAGATAGGCGATGTGGTCACCTTTGTATATGACGAGGACAGGAACCTGACAAACATCAAGGAATGTGAAGATGCATGGGAGTTTTCCGATACGGGACTTACCGTCAATACAGATTCAAAACTGCTTAAATTCGGCGAGTTATCCTCACAGTATCAGGACAAAGCGTTTAAATACACCGACGGAATAACCACCGTAAGATATAATGACGAATACACTACCCTTGACAAAATTGACCCTATTGACTATGTAACAGTAAGAGGCTATGATAACGGCACCGTAAACAAGGCGTACTCCGTAACCATTGAAAAAAGCCATGGTATGCTGGAAATACATAACGGAGAGCAAATACAGGACGGCGTAATCAAACTTAACGGTGAGGAAATATCCTTAAGCTCCGCCCAAAGTATGAAACTGACCGAGGGCAAATACACCATAGAAGTAACCGGCAGCAACTGTGAGCCATATACTACCGAGGTGCTTGTAAATCCCGATGCAACAACCACCGTTGACCTGTCGGTGATACAGATTAAGAGCGGACTTGTCAACATTAACACAAATGTGCCCGACTGCACCATTACCATTGACGGTACAGTATACAGTGACAGTGAACCTATACTGCTTAACTACGGCAAGTACTCCCTTAAGGTAACCAAGGAAGATTACGAGGAATACACCAGTACCATTACAGTAAATCAGGATGTAAACGACATCAGCGTTATCCTTAAGGAAAGAGAAAAGGTCGGTACGATAAACGTCACCACTGCTCCCGGTTCCGCCAAGGTGTACATTGACGGTACCTTTGTGGGTCAATCACCTCAAAACGCAACCGTTTCTCTGGGCAGCCATAAGGTTGAAGTCAGAATGGACGGATATATAACCGAGACAAGGGATATAAACGTAGCAAACGAAGGCGATACTGTAAGGTGTGAAATTACCCTTACACCTGTCGTAACCCCATACGCTTCCGAAACTACTACAGCGGTGACAGCTACAGATGAATAAGAAAATAAAATCTTTACTGACTTTGATAGTTGAGGTAACTCTATTGGTGACCCTCTTCTATGTATTTGCCTTTCCCTACCGTGTGGACGGAGACTCAATGGAAAGCAGCTATCATACGGGAGACAGAGTAATTATATCCCATATTTCCGCATGGATAGGCAATATTGACAGAGGCGATACTGTAGTATGCAGCCTTGAAGATATGACGGTTATTAAACGTATAATAGCTCTGCCGGGAGACAACCTGTTAATAACAGACGGAAAAGTATATTTAAACGGCTCACTGCTTGATGAGCCTTATATTGACGCAGACGAATATACCTCGGGGGATATATCAATTACTCTCGGAGATGATGAATATTTTGTGATGGGTGATAACCGCTCGGTAAGTCTGGACAGCAGACAGGCGGGCTGTATTTCCCACAGGGATATTAACGGAATAGTGTGGTTTAAATTTTAAGGATGCTTAAATGAGGTGCACCTCCAAATGTTAGTTTCTTGCCTAACCTTTGAGGTGCATTTCAAGGGGCATCCTTTTTTTACAAATTAAGGTGACAAGCTGCATTAAACTATAGTATAATTATATCAACATATGAACAAACAACGGAAAAATTTTTTAGGGGTGTCACAATGAAAAAGCTTTTAATTTTAACACTGATATTTTCACTTTTATCTATTTTGCCTTGCTTCGCTGAAAGTCACCGGACAGAACTTGATATGCCTGTTTATCTCGGAGAAACGGAAGTAAATGAAGTCACGGAATACAATCCGGATAAAAAAATCAGCCTTTTTTCCTCATCAGCTGCCCCCGACTGGCTTGAAAACGGCGGCAAAAACTACTACAACTATATAGGCACGATGGAAAACGCTGATCTTTATCATGGCTTATATGACAAATTATATAAAGGTCTTGAAAGCTTTGCTTATGACAGATACGGCAGCCTTTATTATTACAGCTCGGATGAAGTTTACTACCTGTGTATTGATATCAGCGAGTATTACGGCAGCCTTGATGGCAATCAGATGTTCAATACATACTTCGCTCTCTTACAGGACAATCCTCAGATATTCTACTACGGCTCTACTGTCCGTATATTTACAACAGGCAGCAATGCATTCTTTGCTATGGCTGTAGACAATGATTACATCAACGGCAGCGACAGAATAGCAGAGGCAGATGCAATAACCGAAGGCGTGCTTGAATATGACGAAATCATAAACGTAAATATGTCAAACTATGCCATTGAAAAGAAAATTCACGATAAACTTATACTTGATAACAACTATGCCTATGATGAAAACGGAGATCCCTCCGATGAAAAATATGCTCATTCAATAGCCGGAAGCCTTAACAGTACCTACGGCGGCGGTGTGTGCGAATCATACGCCAAAACTTTGCAGCTGCTGCTTAACAGATATGGTGTGGACAACTATTTTGTATGCGGTTATGCTGGCAGTGAGGCTCATGCTTGGAATATGGTCCGGCTTGACAACGGAAGTTATTACTGCACGGATGCAACTTGGGATGATCCTTCCACAAGCAGCGGTCAACATATGCTTTACTACAGATACTTTAACATGCCCTACTCGGAATTTTATTCAAACAGAAACAATTCCCTTACATATTTCTCCGAGGCACTGCCTGTATGTGCAGAGGATACTGCCTACTACACCGCCTCATACAATACAAGAGTAGGTTATGCCGAAAACGGGGATGAGGTTTACCAAGCACCGGACGTAAGCGAAGATGAAACCCGAATAACTGCCGCAACCACGGAATCAACTACGGAAACCACAACCATACATACCTCCACGGAGGGGCAAACCGAAGTAACCACAAATTTCCTTCAGGTTATAGCCTCCGATTCCGTTAAGCCCATAACCATATCAAAGCTTGGCAGCTGGCAGTACGGCATTTTCAGCAATACCGGAGTATACTTTGCCCTTACAACACAAAACGATTCCGAAATACAGGTTACAGTTGATGAGGACTGCTATATAGATTTTCATATCCAGTTTTCAGGTACCGGAAGGCTGAGTGTATATATTGATGATAAGCTTGTATCTCAATATACACAAACCGCCTCCGCAGGGATACGGGCAGATAAAGGAATGCATAAGGTCAGATGGGTCTTTGACGATCTCAGTTCAGGAGGTATCTTATCCAACATATGTGCATATTCCCTTGGTGATGTCAATTTTGACGGTAAGGTTGATATAACAGATGCCATATACCTTATGTCAGGCACAGTTACAGAGCTCAATAATATTAAATACGTAGATATGGATAATGACGGTATAATCGGCGAAGCAGACATCACTGCAATTATACGAAAGGCTGCCGGCCTTGCATATTAATATATTCTGAACAGAAAGAGGTGCCACAATAAATTCTGTGTTACCTCTTTTTTTCATCATAATGGTAAAATTTTTTACTGTCATTAGACCTCAGCTTTTTTTATCAGACTGTGGCGATTTATCCAAAATACAACAAGTACTAACGGAACAGTAATTGCAAGGAGCGGATAAAAAGCCCTTATATCCACACTACCATAAAGCATGCCTCCAATAATTGGACCAAGTGACATTCCCAAATCCAATCCTATATAATAAGTACTGTTTGCAAGTCCTCTTTTTTCTTTTCCTGCCAATAAAATTGCCGTTGACTGACAAACAGAGCACATAATCCCGTATCCTCCCGCCATAAAAGCAGCGGCCAAAAACATTAAAACATTATTATCCATAATTGTCATCAAGCATAAACCTATAAAAGCACTTATTGAGCTTAAAACCACGAAAATATAAAAAGGTGTTTTGTCAAAAAAGTTTCGTAATGACAAACGCAGCAGTAATAAGATCACTGCATATAATGGAAAAAACAGACTAACCGTAATATTCAGCTCTCTTGATGCAGCATAGCTTACCAAAAATGACTGTGTAGCACAGTATGGTATTGCAAAAAGCATAATAATAACAGCTATAGGAATTACTTTTATATCAATCAACTCTGTTTTTTTATGTAAAAGTATATTTTCATTTACCTCCGGCTCTCCTTTATCATAAACAAACTGGATAATAATTACAACAGCTGCGGCAAAGAGCGCAGCAATCAGAAATGCGAGCCTATAACCTATCCTTTCATAAAGGCTTACGCCTAAAGCAGGTGCCACAGCCATCGCCAAAGCATTCATTGTTCCATACAGTCCCATACCTGAACCAATCTTTTCTTTAGGCAGCAAATTTGACATCCATGTAGACATACAAACAGAACAGCATGAAAACCCTATTCCGTTTATAATTCGTGAAATTATCACAAATATAGGATTAACCGCCACAATATATCCTACGGATGCAAAAGTCATCAATACCGCACCGATAAAGGAAAGCTTATATTTGCTTATTTTGTCAGCCAGATTTCCCACAAATGGTCTGCAAAAGAGAGAGCATACGTTCATAAGTCCTCCGATTATACCCATCAGTGCCGCATTTGCTCCCAGGTTTTCTGAAAACCCTGTAATTAGTGGTGTTACAAGCATAGGACTAGCCATATAAAAAAAACTTGCAATTAAAATTAAAACAATATCTTTATTATATAATCCAGTTTTCATATTTTCCTCCGCTGTTAAATTTTCTGCTAAATATAGCAGCTAAGAGATGTCTTTAAAATCTTATATAAATCAATTATACAGCAAGCTGTATATTTAGCAAAAAAAAATCATTGTATGTTCTTTAAGGCACAAACAATTAGCTTTGAAAATTGCTTCTGTTCTTCCTGGGACATACCTTTTAATAATTGATAACCCGTATGTGTTCCATTATTTTCAAGACATTTTAAAATTTGTCTACCCTTATCTGTCAAATATATGGTTTTATATCTGCTATCAGTTTCACAAACTCTTAAATTAAGCAAGTGTTTTTCCTCTAACCTCTTCACTATTCCCCTTGCGGTCTGATGACTGATATGCAGATATTCTTTCAGATCTGAAATACTTCTGTCGTTATTTGCACCAAAAAAAATTAAACTATCTGCTTGTTCAGCAGTTATATTTAACTCCTTTAAGTGATTATTTCTGTTTTTTACAATTTGATTTGCAAGGTTTAAGACCTGCCGTGCTAATTTATATTCCATGTCTTTCATAAAATTCACACCTCAAATATACAGTATGCTGTATATTATACTTCAAATTAAATTTTTTGTCAATAACAGGAATAATTTTTTAATATGCAAAAAGAGGCAAATATGTTTTGCCTCTTTTTACTCGGCTAGTTAAAAATCAAATACATTGGTATATGAATTAGCCCCAACGCCTTCGGGATAAGTATGTCTATACACCGCACTGCGCTCAATTCGGGTACTTACCTCATCACTGCCCTTAAAGCAGGTTATCTCCAATGTGGGTGCAAAATATATTTTCTTCATTACAACCCCTCCCTTGCTGTTACGGTAATACTTACCGGGGTACCGAACTTATAAATAGGTTCAACATCAATGGTATCATCGTTGTGGCGTGCATCATACTTGATATATGGCACAACACGGATCTCACCGCTTGAGGTAATATCCTCAAGGATACCGCTGCCAAAGTATACGCCTTGCTTACTCTTTGGTGCGGACTTTAACGAATACTCCTCACCGCTTTGAGTAGAAATGCTTTCATACAAAGTGGTTGTCTTAATTGTATTTGTATCATTGATTTTCTCTGCAGATGCATTTGCCTCGTTTACAAAGCCTACTTCTATAATATCAGGCAGGATATTCTGAATAAATTTACTGCCCATACCATTGCCGAAGTCAGCCAGAAGCAGAACGCTGTTTTTGTTTTCAAACTCAATTACGGGAGTTTCTGCATTCATTTCAAACAGATCCAAAGAAGTTACATTTGAGGTTGCTATAAGCTCTGAGCTGCTGTCACTGCCTGCATATACATTAAATGAGAAGTCGTCAACAGAATGTGAACGACCGCCTCCGGTAGGTCCGCCGAAGCCCATAAGTCCCTTAGTACCAAGGGTAACATCGTGTTCCATGCCATAAATATTAAGGGTCTGGGAATTATCTGAGCGATCCTCCCATGGTCTGCCATAATAGAAGTTTTTAACTACACAAGTGTCGTCAAACACAAGCTTACCACCGTTGACCGTCCACTGAGCCTTTTGACTTGGAGCAAATACATAGCAATCATCCTTGCTTGTTAATGCACCGGTAAATATTCTGAACTCACAGTTGTTAAAGTCAACTATACTAGAACCGCAGATAAAGTCCGTAGCACCGTAGAATACACAATTATTGAATGTCTGTTTAAGGAGCGGCTTACCCGAAGAATAGTGGTATATATTCAGAGTATCCTGTACACCTATAAATTTACATCCTTCAAACAGGCTGTTGTCACCATCGGATATAAGTGCGGCGCCTGTGGTTCCGCTTGCGGAAAGAGCTTCTATTCCGTTGTATGAGGAATTAATATTATTATAAAATACTATATCCCTTACAGTTACATTTGAGGCTGATATTCTTGCCACACCCTTCATGGAACCGCCATAGCCGTTGTCAAAACCGTAAATAACAACCTCTCCAATTGTGTCGGGAAGTTTTTCGATGGTTATGGATTTGGTTACATCAAACCCTTCCTTGTAATTGCCGGGTTTTATATAAACAGTGCATCCATCCACCGTAGTTTCTGCATTTAAAGCATCGGCTATGGTGGCATAACCGTTTATAAAGCCACCCTTTGATGAGTAAACTATTACATTCTGTTCCGCCTTTTCAATGTTTACGGTAATTGAAGTATCCTTACTGAGAACAACCTCTGCCGGAGTAATGGCAAGCGACTTATCCTCAGATGTTATACTGTAGGTACCTGCCGTAAGAGTAAATGTTTTGGTTGCATTGCCGTTAGGCTCTATGGTTATGCTGTTATCACCTATATTGATTACTGCCTGTGAATCCGTATTATTGTTTATTGTCAGGCTCAAGCTGTAATCCTGTCCCGGCTCCGGAGTGCTGCCTCCGTCAGAAGCTACGGAAATTTTATACAGCAAAACTTTATAGTTATTGGTAAGGGTCAGTGTGCCGCCCTTATCCGTTGTTATGACAAAGGGTTGTGCTGCACTGTCCTTTCTGCCCGGCAACGAATAGCTTCCTAGGAATGTACCGTCTAAAGATGCGGTTACCGTACCCTTTCCTGCACCGTTATCATTACCCGCAACATAAACCGTAACAACACTTGCCGAGGACAGGCTTATGGAAACAGGAGTATCTGCCGAAGCGGAATACCTGTTTGAAAGTCCTGCAACATCACTGTCAATATCCCTGAATACCGTATGAGATGAGCTGTTGCTGTCCTTTGTATAGCCGTTTAATGTAAGCCATGAGGGCACTGCCATATCCGCTGTCCAAACATCTGTGGCAACAGGTACAAGAGTAGTACTTTCCGTAGGCTGATCCTCACCTGTGGTTGTACTTTCTGTTACCCCTTCCGTTGTGCTTTCGGTAGGCTGTTCAACCACATCCACAAAGGTCTTAACAACAGGAGAAGTATAATTTATAATAGCCGACTGCAATTCAGGATCAATATCCTTAAGGTCATCGTCCTCTTCTGTAAATGTCCACTTAAAGTCTCCGCCATTCATACGTCCTGCCTCAGCAACTACCTCCAGCCTTGCCTCCTCGGCAGTATCCGGGGTATAACTGTACATAATGCTTGGATCTGTATCAAAATTATTATAGGTTGAACCACCGAAAAGAGCGGTAACACTTGAAGGCACCTGTTCATCGGGACTTGAAACACTGTATGCGTCAATCTGTCCTTCATCGGGTGTAGTAAGCTGAGTATAAAACCTTTTGGCACCTACAATTACGTTGCCGTACTCCTTAATCATACCACCTGTTTGTCCGGAAAGTGTTCCTTCGGTTTTATATG
>CALWRD010000173.1 GCA_944383875.1 uncultured Clostridia bacterium
TTTGCACGTACATCGGCACCGGCAAGGGTTTTACCCACCCACTCCGATTTCGGTGCTACTTCTGCCATACCGTATGCATCGGAAAAATTGATATATTCAAGTACATTGGTGGTAACAAGGCTTGTACCGAGTCTTATACCCATGTCTCTTTCGGGTAGAACAACTTTATCAGCGCCGACTTTGTAGAGCACGTTTGCCTGCTTTGTATCCTTGGCTTTGGCAATAACGGTTTCCACACCCATTTCTTTGGCTGCCATTGTTGCCATTACCGCTGATTCAAGGCTGTCACCGGTTGCGATAATTACTACGTCATAGTTGTTAAGTCCCATTTCCTTAAGAGCTTTCTCGTCTGCTATATCGGCTTGCATTATATCGGTAGCATAGGCTGACATTTGGCTTATTACTTCCGGATTTTTGTCGCAGCAGAGCACATCGTGTCCGTTTTCCACAAGAGTCTGAACAAGCGCCTGACCGAAACGTCCAAGTCCGAGCACGGCAAATTGTTTAATCTTTTTCATATTGACCTCCTTTAACCTACCATAACATCTTCCGTAGGATAGTGAATTTTGTTTTTATCTGAATTGGTTGACATAAATGCTATAGCTATTGTTATAGGACCGAGACGCCCTATAAACATACATAACATTATAATTACCTTGCCGATTGATGTAAGATATGGTGTAATACCGATACTGTTGCCCACAGTACCAAGAGCAGAGGCAACTTCAAACATCAAGTCGATAAATTCATAGTCAAATGCCATATTAACCTCTGTTATTGATAACAGTGTGGTTGCAGTCATAAGTATGGTAAGCATAAGTATAATAACTGCCAAGGCTTTTTGCAGCGAGTTAAAAGAGACACTGCGTTTAAAAGCGACAATGCTGTCTCTGTCCTTAACGAGAGAAATTACAGCAAGCACAACCACGGCAACGGATATTGTTTTCATACCGCCGGCAGTACCGCAGGGAGAGCCGCCTATCATCATCAATATTATGGAAAGGAACTCCGTTGAATGATGAAGTCCTGCCATATCTATACTGAAAAAGCCTGCTGTTCTTAAGACAACCGAATGAAAGAACGAAGCAAATATTTTGCCCTGCATTGAAAGTTCGCCCAATGTCAAAGGATTATTATATTCAAGTATAAAGGTAAGAAAAGCACCGGAAAATATAAGTATAAGGGTAGTGCAAACTACTATCTTTGTGTGTACTGAAAGCTTTTTTACCGCAATTCTGAAACTTGGCGTTTCCTTGGATTTTTTTAATGCCTTGCGCAGACCTATAAGTTCCACCCAAACGGGAAAACCTAAACCTCCCGTGATTACAAGTGCCATAAGCACAATGTTTATTACAGGATCGTCAACATATGGTGAAATGCTTGAAGGACCTATTATATCAAAGCCGGCGTTGCAAAATGCCGATATTGAATGGAATATTCCCATAGGGATTGCACCGGGGAAACCATAGTCCGGTATAAATCGGAGCGTAAGAATAACTGCGCCTATTAATTCCACCGTAAAAGTAAACAATGATAAAAATTTTACAAATCTGACTATTCCATGTGTCTGGGATAGGTTAAATGTTTCTTGAATAAGAACTCTTTCTTTAAGAGTAATACGTTTACCGGCAAGCAAAAATATTACCGTAATAAGGGTTATAAATCCAAGTCCGCCTACCTGTATCAAGGATATAACGACTACCTTGCCGAATGCGGACCAATGGGCTGCTGTATTAACCACTGTAAGCCCCGTAACACAAGAGGCAGAAGTTGCGGTAAACAGACAGTCCAAAAAGGGTGTAAATTCACCGCTTGCCGAAGAAATCGGCAACCAGAGCAAAAACGCACCAAAAAAAATTACAAATACAAAGCTTAATACAAATAACTGTGTTGGCTTGATGCTGCGCAGTATCCTATTCATATATAAACCTCCGGCTGAATAATTAACGGAACCAAAGTTCCGATGGGTTTTGCATTGCAAATTTATACAGTGTTACTGCTTTACCGTTAAGTATAAGGATAACTTTTACAATGCCAAAAAAAATGTTGTAAAACCGCAAAAAAAATGATAGAATGTTTTATACAATATGTCTGCGATTTTATTCGCTTCCATTATACAATAACTGAATTTTATTTGCAATATTTTTCTCTATTGAAAAAAATATTAATAAATTTGTAATTTTTTTGAAAAGGGTGATTTTATGTCCGGTTCTGTATATGGCAATATATTTAAAGTAAGTACCTGGGGCGAAAGTCACGGCAGGGGGCTCGGCGTTGTAATAGATGGTTGCCCTGCCGGAATTTCGCTTAGCAGTGAGGATATTCAAAAGGATATGGACAGGCGTAAACCGGGTAGCGGTAAATATGCAACCAAGCGAAATGAAGCCGATAAAGTTGAAATCCTCTCAGGTGTATTTGAGGGAAAAACAACGGGCACACCCATTTCTCTTGCAATATTTAATGAAGATCAAAGGTCAAGAGATTATTCGGCAATATGTGATATATTCAGACCGGGACATGCGGATTTTGGCTTTGAAAGCAAATACGGTTTCAGGGACTATAGAGGAGGCGGACGTTCCTCCGGCAGGGAAACCTCGGCAAGGGTGGCTGCCGGTGCAGTGGCAAAAAAACTCCTTTCCGAAATAGATGTTGAAATAAATGCTTTTACGGTTGCGGTTAATGATATAGTTATTGATGAGGAAAACTTCGATTTTCAGGAGAGACTGAACAATCAGTTTTATATGCCGGACAAAAAGGCTGCCGAAAAGGCTGCTGTCCTCCTTGATGAGGCAATGGCAAACAAGGACAGCGTCGGAGGCATTATTCAATGTGAGGTGACGGGACTTAAGCCCGGTATCGGGGAGCCTGTATTTGATAAGCTGGATGCCTGCCTTGCCAAGGCGGTAATGTCAATAGGTGCTGTAAAGGGCATCGAATTCGGTGCAGGCTTTGGAGCTGCAAAGATGTACGGTTCCGATAATAATGACAACTTCTATATGTCAGACGGTAAAGTAAAAAAGTATACCAACAATTCCGGCGGTGTGCTGGGCGGTATGTCTGATGGGGACAAGTTGGTTTTCAGGGCTGCTTTCAAGCCTACACCTTCTATTGCCCAGTCACAGATAACTGTCAATAACAAGGGTGAAGATGTAACCGTGGAAATAAGCGGTAGGCACGACCCTATTATTGTACCTCGTGCCGTTGTGGTGGTTGAAGCCATGACTGCCGTAACCATTGCTGATCTTGTGCTTATGGATATGTGTGCAAGGATTGAAAATGTAAAAAAATTATACGGGAAAGTATAATTATATATAAATGAAAGGATTGAAAAAAATGTCAAAAATTAACACAAAGGTAACTGACAGTGTAAACTTTTTCCAAGGAAACAAGCCTTCGGAGCTTACTGCAAAGTTTGGCAGTCCTCTTTATGTTTACAATGAACGCATATTGAGGGAAAGATGCAGGGAGCTTAAGCATCTTGTCGATTACAAAAACTTTATTGTTAATTATTCAGCTAAGGCTAACAGCAACCTTGCTTTTCTTGAAATAGTAAATGAAGAAGGTCTCTACGTTGATGCTATGAGCCCGGGCGAAATTTATGTAGAACTTAAGGCAGGTTTCAAGCCGGAGCAGATTTTCTATATCAGCAACAATGTATCTAAGGAAGAGATGCAGTATGCGATAGACCATAATATACTGATAAGTGTTGATTCTCTTGCACAGCTTGAGCAGTACGGTCAGATCAATCCCGGCGGAAAGGTAGCCATAAGGTTTAACAGTGGTGTTGGTGCAGGTCATCATGAAAAGGTTGTAACCGGAGGAAAGAAAACAAAGTTTGCCGTTAATCCGGAGTATATCCCTGAGGTGAGGGAGATTTTAAAGAAGTATGACCTTAAGCTTGTGGGTATCAATCAGCACATAGGCTCTCTGTTTATGGAGGGAGATAAATATATTGAAGGCGTTAAGGCTATCCTTGAAATCGTTAAGCAGTTTGATGACCTTGAATTTGTGGATCTTGGCGGCGGCTTTGGTATACCTTATGAAAAACTTAATGATCAGCCAAGGCTTGATCTTAAGGATCTGGGTACAAAGCTTAACAAGGTTATGGAAGATTTCGCAAAGGAGTACGGTAAAGAAATTACCTTTAAGATTGAGCCGGGCAGATACATTTCCGCTGAGTGCTGCGTCCTTTTAGGTACCGTTCATGCAGTAAAGCAGAATAATGTGCATAAGTTTGCAGGTACCGATATAGGCTTTAATGTACTTCAGAGACCTGTTATGTATGATTCACATCATGATATTGAAGTATACAACGATTCCGATGAAACGGAAGAAATAACAGTTGTAGGTAACATCTGTGAAAGTGGTGATATACTTGCAAAGGACAGGATGCTGCCTGTCATTAATATAGGAGATACCATTGGTTTGCTTGATGCGGGCGCTTACGGTTATTCTATGGCATCAAACTATAACAACAGGTTAAGACCAGCCGAAGTGCTTATCCGTGAAAACGGCGAGGCTGTGCTTATCCGTGAAAGAGATGAACTTGAGGACCTTACAAGACATATGATTTCTCTTAAAAAGTAATTGGGGGTATTTATATGACGCCAAGAGAGGATTATTATCGGAAAAACGGTGAAAAACTTGCAGCCGAATTGGAGAAAAGAGGCTTTGAAGCATATTATCGTGAAAACGGTAAGCAGGCTTTGGAACTTGCTCTTGAACTTATACAAAAGGGTGCTGTTGTAACATGGGGTGGAACCAGTACCATAGATGATATAGGTTTGATGTCTGCCTTAAAAAACGGTGACTACAATGTTCTGGACAGGGCGGAGGCAAAGAACCCTGAGGAGAAGAAGGCTATATATAGGAAGGCTTTTTCTGCGGACTGGTATATAGGCAGTGCAAATGCTGTAAGTGCTGATGGTAAAATAGTCAATATTGACGGTACTGGCAACAGGGTAGCTGCCATGATGTATGGTCCCGATAATGTCCTGATGATCGTCGGCATAAATAAACTTGAAAAGACAGAGGAGGCGGCACTTGCAAGGGCAAGAAATGTGGCTGCCCCTATTAACGCCATAAGGCTTGAAAAGAATACCCCCTGTGGCAAGACAGGTGAGTGCTTTGACTGCATTTCCGATGAGAGTATATGCAGTTATATAACCGTTACCCGTCTTTGCAGACCAAGGGGCAGAATCAAGGTTATTATTGTGGGAGAGGAATTGGGTTATTGATTATTACAGCCGTCGCAGGCAAAAACTGCGACGGCTGTTTTACTTGTGCACCGGAAAAAAGTAATCCGGACACACGGAGTGTGGCTTTTACGAAGTAAAAGTGCTTTTTGTGCACCGGAAAAAAGTAATCCGGACACACGGAGTGTGGCTTTTACG
>CALWRD010000174.1 GCA_944383875.1 uncultured Clostridia bacterium
TTATCCGATGAAAAGGCAAAGATAGTTCCCATTGTTATTATCATCAATATAAAATAAATAAGGGTTTTTCTCATGAAAAGCCTCCTTTGGTTACAGCGGAACGTTCATAAAGTTACTTTCGTTAATAATTCTTATAATATCACATACGATAATGGGGTGCAACAAAATTAATTAATTGTTCCATACATTTATTGACAAGCAGCAGCAGGCAAGTGTACAATTAAGTAAGAAATTAAATAAAGGGCTTTTTGCCGGGAGGGAATTTTTATGGAGCTTGAAAAAATTAACTTTATCTGGACAGATAAAAAACGTATTTTGGGCATGCCTATCTCTTTTACACGGTATTCCGTTACGGATGACAGGTTGTTTATTAAAACGGGGTTTTTAACTACTACACAAGATGAAATTTTGCTTTATCGCATCAGGGATTTAACCTACAGACAAACTGTAATATCGCAGAGAGGATGTCAAAAAGGTTTGAAAAAGTGTTAGTGGGAAAAAGTCCAAAAAGACGGGATTTGACGGGATTGTAGGATTTGTAACGAAAAATAACGCACATAATTGGCAAAAAAATATGAAAAAAACTAAAAAGGCGTGAGAGTGGCTTAATAAGCGACTTTCACGCTTTTTTATTATTTTTGAGGGAAAATTGCAACAAAAGCAAAATTTTGTAACGTTTCAAGGTGTTACAAAGCGTTGTTTATATTTGTCGGTGTAACGCATAGTGTTACAAGTGGCTTAATAAGCGGTGTTATGGTGTTTTGGATGCAGTAAATCACCTGTTTATTGTGTAACGGATGCAGCTCTACATATTGTTTTTGAGGTGCAAAATAAATATGACAAATTAAAAAAAATGCAAAAAACGGACGTATTGAGCCATTTAAGCCTGTTACAAGGTTAAAAAAATGATAGAAAATCCATAAAAGCAATACGTCCATTATGGCATTAGTTTCTACCTATTTTAATGTATTTCAAAAAATGATAGAAAAATACATCAAAAAGAGGTAAAAAATTAAAGGCTACACAGAACAATTCCTTCTATCGCAAAATCATCACGTTCATTAACTGAAATAGGAGGATATTCGGTGTTAATAGAAATAAGCGTTATTCTATTATTTTCATCAATATGATATTTCTTGATATAGCCTTCATTATTAAGGCGAAAAATGCCTATCTGTCCGTTTTCCAAGCAAAGTTGTTTATGTACAAGTATGATATTGCCGTCATTGTATTTAGGCTGCATACTGTCACCTTTGATGGTTATAGCCATATCGGCTTTTGGGTATGTATTGGCATCAATTTCAAGCTCAGTTGGAGGCTCATCGATGATGTATGCCCCCTTACCGGCAGACACTTTAGACATAATAAAGGGTATTTTTACGATTTTTACAGGCTCAGGGGTAAACACTGGAGTTCTGTTTATTTCAGGATTATCTGTACGACCGAGTAAATAATCTGTTGATACATTGAATAAATCAGCAATTTTAGCCAAGTTATCGCATTTAGGCATAGAGCCATTATCCATATGAGATAAGGCATTTCTACCCATATTTGCGGATTTTAAAATATCTTGAATGGCTATACTTTGTATTTTTGAAAGTTCCCTGATTTTATTTGCAATTTTATTTGATGAATACATATAGTCACCTCATTTGTCAATAAAATCTCCAAAAACGGAGAATAAAGCTTGACATTCTCCAAAAATGGAGTATAATTATATATAGATAGAAAAATAAATCACATTTCTATCATATCACAAAAAAGGAGGCTGAGCAATGAAAAAGAAAAAGGGCAACAAAAAAGGCAATAGGCACAACCAACAGCTCACAACTGACAAAATTGTACTTATTACCTTAATATTGAGCCTTATAGATAAGTTGGTGGACATAATCCAAAAACTCATACATATATGGCTTGATTGATAAGCAGGGGAGGATTTCCTCCCCGTTGCCCTAATTATAATATACTCTGTAATGAATGTCAAGGAGGTGAAAGTGTGGAGGTATTGAGTATTACTGCAGACGTTATGCTTGCGGTAGTTTATATTGTAGGAATTATACTGATTATTAAAGAGGGCAGAAGAAAATGAATGCCTTGTATATGATATTGAAGGCAGTGTAAGTTAAATGGCGGTAGATAATTATGAATTAACAATAGATATAATCAAGTCAATTATGGAGTGGGTTGTCACAATAAATCATAGCACAGCCGCTCGTGCATTTTTGGAATATTCGGGACATATTGCTCAGTTATCTGTGAGAGTATATAAGGACGGCAATTGGAGAGGTAAGCCTATTATAAAAGAGGAAATCAGGTTTGATGAAAGTGCATCGAAAAGGCGGTTCAGACATCTGCGGGACGATTTACAGGCGTTTTGGGTAGAGTTAATGTACAAGGAGGACAGAAAATGAATTATAAGAACATTGATTACAAAGTAGTTGAGGAACGTGTACTTGAGGTTTTGGAGGAAAACGGCGTAAAGGATATTACAGGTATAGATGAGGCGTTCATTTCCAATCTTGAGCGTGCCCCACTGATATACATTGGCATTGTGTTTAACTTTTGTGAGCGTTATGGATGTAGTATTGACTATGTTCTGGGTAGGACAGATAGGTATTGGCTGTGAGGTGAAATTAAGTTATGGATAAAATGTACTTAAAAAAAGCATCTTTTATAATGTTTGAACTGGAAAATTTGGTTAAAAAAATTGATGATAGAATCATTAAGCTTGTTGCCGTGCCAAAGGCAGCAGGTGATGATGTTGTGGCTGTTGATGTATGGTATGGAGATGGCTCAGGTTTCAAAGTCAATGTTGAGTGCGACAGCCTTTCGGCAATTGCGATTGATGTTATCAAGAAAATTCAGTAAGGAGGAAAATTATGAAACATGGCAAAAAACCGACACGCAGGCAGAAGATGCTCTTACGTAGGTACAGGCTTGACCCTGACAATTGGCTTATCATAAAGGATTGTTCGGAGTGCTTTGAGATTGTAAACAAGGTAAGTGGCAAGAGCCGCAGGATTAACAGGAAGGTGGAATTATAATGACTACAGTTGAGGCTATTTTAACATTTTTATTTTTTATGCTGCTTATTGAGATTGTAAGGGCAGTAAGGGCATGGTATGAGGCAGAGGTGAAGAGCTATGAGCTTGCTATTATAAGAGAAAGAAATAAAAAAAGGCAGTGAGCTGCAACCCACTGCCCGCTCTCTGATTGAGAGCAAAAGAAAGACAATTAATTATATCAAAAATAGTTAATTAAGGCAATATATTTGTCAAAAAAATATAAATTATAACAGGGAGTTGGTTCTATGCGTAAGAAAAATCAGCTTACACCGTTTGGAAAAGCGGTTAAGAAAAAAGCGATAAGTAAGAGTCTGACACTGACAGAGGTCGCTGAAGCGGTTGGTACAAGCTCTGGGTATTTATATCTTATCATGTATGGAAAACGCAAAGGCTTAAAATATAGGAGAGCAATTGGTGATGTACTTGATATAGATGTTGAGCGTTATACTGCTTAGAGGAGGCGTGTGCATGATTAAAGTTTGGTTAAGTATTGAGCAAGCCGCAGAGCTTGAGGGAATTACTTATAATGCTATGCAAATCAGAACTCAGAGCAGTAAATATATAACAAAAGAGGAAAATGCAACATTTGGAGGGAAAAAAAGGGTGCTTATTGAATTAAGCTCCCTGTCATCCAAAGCACGCCGTTTATACCGTCAGCAAAAAAAGCTTGAGGTTAGTGGAATTGCTGACGAGGATAATGCGCCATGGTATGTGACGGCTGATGTGCAAAGCTACAAGGAAAAATATCCTAAGCAGTACAATCAGGCAATCGAAATGAAGCGGTATGTTGAGGAGTGCATTTCCTATGATGAGGGCAAGGACAAAACCGAATACATAAGCAGTTTTGCAGAGAGCTTAGGCATATCGGCAAGGACACTGCACAGGAAGATTAAAGCATATACTGAGGCGGCGGCTTGGGCATTGGAGCTTGGCGGTAGTGAAACTAACTTTGAATATATGAAAATACTTGCGTTATGTCCACAGCCCCCACAGCCGAAAGGGCGCAGAGCCTTAAACGCTGAAATGAAAGCTCTTATTGAAAATATATGGTTTAATCCAATGTTTGCAACTAACCGTTGCAAATATGCAAAGCTTTACAGGCTATTTTGCAGTGAGGGGCTTGAAAAGGGTTGGCAGGAAGAAGATTTACCTTCTTACGATACGGTTGTAAGGTATGTACGGGACGATTTGCGACCCACGACAGACAATGCCCGTATTCTTGCAAGCGACGGCTTGAGGGAGTTTAAACGTGTAAGTATGGTAAAGGCAAGACGTGATCTAACACAGCTCAAGGTTATGGAGCTTGTTGTAGCTGATACACACACATTTGACTGTTTTGTAGAGGTTCAGAGCCAAAACGGAGCAAGGAGAGCGGTTAAGCCATGCCTTGTAGGTTTTATGGATATGCGAAGCAGGGCGTTGGTCGGCTGGAGCATATGTGAAATACCCAATGCACAGGTAATTAAGGAAACACTTATACATATGATTATGCCGAAGAAAAACAAGGCTAATCCCTTTGAGGGTGTGCCGAGGGTGTTGCTGATTGACAATGGTAAGGACTATACAGCGGAATGTCTGACAGGCAGGAGTCGAAAGGTCAGAGTCAGCATTGACAGTGATACAGAGGGTTTTTATGCGGAGGTAGGTATTGAACGGGATATGCGAAGCTTACCTTATCGGGCATGGACAAAGGGGCAGATTGAAAGATTTTTCGGTGGTGTTTGCGAAGATTTTACCAAATCAATAAACAGCTATACGGGTACTCTGACGGGCAGTCTTACATCAAACAAGGTAAAAAAGGACATTAAAACAATGTTTGAAAAGGGGCAGCTCATGAGCATTGAGGACTTTGCCGATAGGTTTGAATACTGGATACTTGAGGTGTACAGCAAGAGAAATCATAGTGGACTGCGAGAGCAAAAGGAACAGTGGAAAACGCCACTGGAGGTATATCAAAATGCGGAAAGGTATTACAAACCCGCTCCGCCTATTGAATATCTTGAGCGTATGGCAATGGTTAAGGAGCATAAAAAGGTGTATGCAACAGGTATTCACCTCCTTGGCTGCAATTACATGTGTGAAGAGCTGTTCCCATATATAAACAGCAGCAAGGGGGTTACAGTACGGTATAATCCCCATGATGTCACAAGCATATATGTTTATGACGTGAAAACAGACAGGTTGATTTGCCGCTGCGGAAACGCTACTATATTAAATCCTCTTGCACCTGTTGATGATAAGAGCCTTGAGGCACATATTAAGGCACAAAAACGTCAGGAACGGCAGGCAAGGGAAATAATTGCAAGGGCACAAATGCCATATGAGGAACGTATGGCAGCGGAAAACATTGCAGATAAAAGCAAGACTGTTGTGCTGCCTGAGCTGACACAGGACAAGCCAAAGGTAATTACTATGCCTAAGAGTACAACATATATTAAAGATAATAATGATAAGGAAATTGCAGAGCGTAATGAATGGCTGCGTAAGCAGGCAGCTGATGTTATGCGTGAGCTTGGAATAGGAGGCTGATTTAATGGAAGTAAACAGAGAGGATTTGAGGAATTTTACTATACAATATCTTGCCGATACGGGAATGAGCAAAAGTGACCTTAGTCTTAAAATAGGATTGAGCAGGGCATTGCTTAGCAGGTATTTAAGTGATAAGTATGACAGTGATCCATCCAACATTGAAAATGCCCTAGCTGATTACTTTATGAGCATAGATATTGAGGCAGATGAACAAACTGACCACGTTACAGAGGCTGATAACAAGAGTCGTAAAGTTGCTGATTTTTTTGCCAGTCAGGATGCAATGAATGTACTTGCAACTTGTGATCTATGTCAGAAATATACAGGATTGGGCGTTGTTGTGGGACGAAGCGGTTACGGAAAAACCCATACACTTAAGCAGTATGCTAAAAGGGACAGGGTTTGCTACATTGAATGCGATGACAGTATGACTTGTAGGGATATGATTGAAGCAGTTGAAAGGACTATCGGAATACCACGGTGCAGCGGAACCATATGGACAAGGGTACAGGGTATTAAGGAGTTTTTCAACATTAATGAGGGCTATCTGCTGATTATAGATGAGGCAGACAAGCTGATGACCAAGTACAGTGCAAAGAAGATGGAAATACTTCGCACCATTTATGATCAGTGTGATGTTGGGGTTATCGTTGCCGGCGAGCCTAATCTTGAAATTATGCTTAAGTCTTATTTACCTCGATTTGCTAACAGGGCTGACTATTTTGTAAAGTTGGAGGGACTTACCGGTGATGAAATTAAACGCTACCTTGCTGAGGTTGATATTGATGAAAATGCACTTAATGAACTGATATACAGAGGCTGTAACAATAGTACAGGCTGCTTCAGATTGCTTAACAGAACCATTAAAAATTTAATGCGTATGACAGACGAGAGCAAGCCTATAAGCAGCAGGGATATTAAGGTAGCGAGCAATATGATGATGTTATAGGAGGATTTTAAATGAAGGATTATGTGAAGATAAATAAAACCGGTGGGCTGCATATTCCGATTAAGCTTCGCAGAGAGCTTAACATTAATAACGGTGATGCGGTGGTTATTGAGCCTGTGGAGGGCGGCGGCATTAAGGTGCTGCCCTACCGCCCTTCCTGTGTGTTCTGCGGAGTACAGGAACATATAAGGGAGCTTAACGGCAAGGGATGTTGTGAAGAGTGCTATGAAAAGCTTACTCAAACAGAGGTGATGGTGTAATGGATAATGCACAGTGGACTGAGGTTGAAACCTGCCTTAGAAAACAGTATCACAGTGTAAAGCTGTCCATTGATGGATATGAGGTTTGCCTGATATTGATGCCATATAAAGGGATAAAACAATGTATAGCTGTTTATATTAACGGATTTATAAAGGGTGAATGGATATTTAATGATTGCGAAATAAGACGGCGTTTTTACAATAGGCACACTAAATCCCTGCTGCGTACAGCTGAATTTAATAGGCTGTCTGCCAAGATAAAAAAAGACCTAAAAAAAGACCTAAAAAAAGACAGAGCTAAATATGAGTATGAATACTTTGAGCCTTATTGGATGTCATTTAATCGTATGAAAAGTCACTTTATAAAGAACAACAAGAATATAGAGATTATAACAAAACCGGAGGTATGAAAAAATGGCTGAGTTAATGAGTATGCTTAAAACATCAGAGATTATTGACAGACTTGTGGACATTGACAGAGATAAAAAGCAGATTACTGATACAGAAAAAGTATATAAAGCGGAGCTGCAGAAACGAGGACTAAGATACATTGAGGATAAAAATCTTAAGCAGAAGATTTTTATGGGTACAGACGGAAACAGGGCAGAGTTTACACAGACACAAAAACTTGAAATTATCAACTGGTTTGCGTTTAAAGAGGTCATCGGTGATCTTGCGGAAGAAAAGGTACAGAGAACAGTAAGCTATGATTACAAGTGGGACAGCAGGTTTGAGGAGGTTGTTAAGGCTATTTTTACCGAGGATTATAACAGTGAAGTAAGTCTGACTGAGCTTTTAAAGGACTGCTTTAAGGCTGACAGCGGACAGATTGCTTTGCTTGAAAAGAAACTTAAGGGTGATTACAAAAAGGACAGGGAACAGCTTATAGCAGTGCTTAAACTGCCGACAGGTGAAGACTTGGATGTTGAAATTGACTATATACATAAAATCATTAACTGGTCTAAAATCAAAATGTTTATACCGGATAATACCGAAAAAATCATTGAAGCTGTCAAGAAGTGTATTATTGTCACACAGACTCCAAAGCTTGCAATAAAGTACAGTGATGCAAATGAATAAGGCATCAACAGCGCAGCTCAGAAAGATATATGCTCTTGCAAGGGAAAAGGGTATTGATAATGAAAACCTACACAGCTTGCTCTACAATATTTGCAAAAAGGAGCATTTAAGTGAAATCACAATAACAGAGGCGGTGAAGTTGATTGATAGTCTGTCAGGGAAAAAAGTCCCCGGCAGGGCTACCGGTCGTCAGATATTTTTTATTCAATCCCTTGCAAAAGAATTTGGTTGGAATGAAAAACGAATTGCAGGATTTGTGAAAAAAGTCGGCGGTGTTGACAATATACATTGGCTTACGAAGCAACAGGCAAGTGCAGTCATAGAGGGCATGAAAAAGCTTAAGGAAAAAGGAGTTGATGTGTATGGATGAGCTGCTTCAGCGTTACGGTCAAAGTGACAAGGTTGTTATAAAACAGTTCTTTGATTTTCTTGCTTTACGCACCCGCAAAAGCGGCAAAATCAGTGATGGCGTTAAGAAAAATCAGCTCGTAAAATGGCAAAAATACCCTGTTCCTATTGTTATAAGGGCGTTAAATATATATATGCAAAAGGACGTAACGCTAACAATGAACGAAAAATATGTTTTGGGTATAATGCGTAATCTGGTAAAGGAGGATAACGGCATTGGAGGGAGTAAACAGGGTATTGACGAAGGTCAAAGAATTGCAGCAAAATATGCGGACATTGGAGGCACCACAGAATGTGATTTCTGAAAATAGGACTTGCCCCTACGGGTTATGTGATGGCAGCGGAATGATTATCTATAACAGGTCGGGATATATAACTACAAAGCCCTGTAAGTGTGCAGAGGATGAAGTCCTGAGAAAAAGGCTGAAATTTGCGGAAATACCGCAGGAGTTTAAAGACCTGAAAGTAAATGATTTTGCAACGGATATTTATACCGAAAATAGGGACAGGCAGCTAGCTGTAAATGCTAAGAAGATTGTTATAGGTTATGTAAAAAATTTTAACAAAATGGCAGAAATGGGAAAGGGATTGTATTTTTACAGCAGAACTAAGGGCAGCGGCAAAACAAGGATTGCGGTAAGTATGGGTAATGCACTGATAAACAAATGCCGAGCTGTAGTTAAGTATACAACTACCATAAGACTGCTTAACGAAATAAAAGACACATTCGATAATAAATCCGGCAAAACACAGGCGGAACTGATAGCCGATACGGTGTCAATACAAGTGTTGATTTTGGATGATATCGGCGTTGAAAAGCCCACTCCATGGGCGGAGGAAGTGCTGTATACTATCATCAATGAACGTATGATATGCAAAAAAATAACTATATTTACATCAAATCTGTCGGTTGATGAACTAAAACTGGATGAGCGTATACGTGACAGGATAAAGCGTATGGCAATGCCGGTGATGTGTCCGGAAGAAAGTGTAAGGCAGATTTTGGCAAGCAAAGAAAATGACGAGATTATGAAAAAGATATTTGAATGAACGGAGGAATATATATGCGTATATGTTTAGATGCAGGACATGGAGGAAAGGACAGCGGAGCCTGCGGTGCTTACAGCAAGGAAAAGAATATTGCCTTAAAAGCTGTTAAATATTTAGGTGAATTGCTTACGGAGATTGGTTTTGAAGTAATATATACAAGGACAACCGATACATATGTAAATTTGCTTGACAGAGCAAAGCTGGCAAATGCAAATGCAGTAGATTTGTTTGTAAGCGTGCATTGCAACGGTGCAGCAAACAGTGAAGCCAATGGAACAGAAACACTGTGTTATGAACGCTGCAAAGCCGGAGAATGTATACAGAGTGCCCTTATAAGCGAAACAGGTCTTAGAAACAGGGGGTTAAAGATACGTAAGGATCTGGCTGTACTTAACAGTACACGTATGACGGCTGTGCTTATAGAGCTGGCGTTCATAAGCAACAAAACAGAGGAAGCGTTGCTAAATAACGACAGTTGGATAATAAGATGTGCAAAAGCAATAGCAGACGGCATATGCCGATGTTACGGGATACCATATATAGGGGAGGAAGCTGAAATGGTCACTGAAACAACAATGAATATCGGAGGTAGTAATAAAATCGTAAGACGTATATTAAAGGATGGCGAAAACTATGTACGTCTCAGAGATCTGGAAAGTATTATTAATATCGGTTATGATGCAACAACCAAGAAAGTAAGTATATCAGCCAAATAAGGATGTGATATAGATGGAATTTATTGACAAGGAGGATTTAAGAGAACCATACAGCAGTCTTATTGATGTACTGGAGCCGGAGGAAGTATTAAAGCTGGAAGAGTTATGGCGTGGCAGACAGATTTTATTCAGCTCAGGCATTAAGAACAGCGATACATATGCTGAGTTGGTGAGAATTATCGGTGATGATAAGGCGGAGAAGGTAATACATACTTTTATGGGCGAACTGATATATTTTCCAAAACTTAAAAGTTTGTCGGTAAGAGAAAAGATTTTACAGGATTTTACCGGCTATAATTATACGGAACTATCCCGTAAGTACGGTTATTCGGAACGTTATATAAGGGAGATTGTAAAATATCGTGCTAAATCAATTAAAACAGTGTCAGAGGGGCAAATAAGCCTTTTTGACAAAAACAATTGAAATGTTCAAAAGAATATTACAAAAATAAGTGCTATTATAATCCTGAGGGGTGACCTTCGGGATTATTTTTTTGGAGGGATTTATATGGAACAAGCTGTAAATTTATTGATGGATACTATTGTAACGGGAGTTTTAAGTGTTGCGGCGGCATATGCAGCGTATTATATAAATCAGGCTGCCAAAAAGGTAAAGGCTGAAATTACCCTTAAGGCTAATGAAAATCAAAAGGAGATTTTTAATGCTGCCATAGATAGGGTAAATAAACTTGCTGAAATAACTGTTGCGGCTATTGAGCAGACAACGGCAGGAACATTAAGGCAGGCGGTTAAAGAAGGAAAGGTTGACAGACAGCAATTAATTGACCTTGGGAGAGATGCAGTACTGCAGATAAAGGAACTGCTGTCAGAAGAATATAAAAATACGATTATTGACCAGTGCGGTGATCTTGACGCATACATAAGCAATGCTGTTGAGGCTAAGGTTTACGAGCTGAAGCAAAAGCAGGGAGCGTGAGCCTATGGAAATAACAATCAGCTGGATTTTTAACATTATTGTTACCCTTGCCATGTCGGTTATCGGATGGAGCCTAAAGGAACAGTATAAACAGATAAAAAATGACAAACAGGAGACACGGGAGTATGTAAAGGAGAACATAACCAAGCTTGATACACGGGTTGTTAAGCTTGAAGATAAACTGCCAAAGGAATACGTATTAAAAGAGGATTTTTACAGAGAGATAAATAAGCTTGATTTAAAACTTGACGGCGTGAAGGATGATATAGCAGAGCTTAACAAAAATGTGACGGCTCTGCTGACGACCATACAGGGAGGAGTAGGCAAGTGAATTTTGATATTGACAACAAAAAGGAACGTGGCTGGGTGCTCAGGGTGCTTGACAAAGCATACCCTGACGGATTGGATGTGGATACACTCAGGCGACAGCTTATTGACTTACGATTTTTAACAAGTGATGTTGATATAAGGGGCAATGTTGCCTATCTGATTGATAAAGGACTTATCAAGGCAGAAACGGTTGGCAATTTTAACTTTAAGCGTGAGGTTATAAGTCTTACGGCTATGGGTAAGGATTTGGTTGACGGCAACATTGAATCTGTTGTGGGAGTTGATATTTGATGAGCCGGAGAAAGCACAGCAAGATTGATCAACTGCCGCAGGAGATAATAACAGCAGTCAACGATGCCATAGTAAATAAGCGTAAGACATATAAGGAAATTGAACAGTGGCTAAGGGCTGACGGTTATGACGTAAGTAAAAGCTCCGTTGCCAGATACGGTCAGGCATTTTTAACCAAGTTAGAACGCATATCCACCGCCAGGGAACAGGCTAAGGCTATTATTGAAACTTCAAGTGGTGTAAAGACTGAGATGGGTGAGGCAACAAGTACGGTTGCATTCCAGTTGTTAATGGATATGCTCATCAACACCGAAGCGGACAAAGTTGATAAGAACACACTTAATGCCATAAAGACCTTGGCAAGCCTTGAGCGCAGTTCAGTGAGCAGGGAAAAATTGAAGCTCAGTTTTGATAAGGGTGTGACAGCTGCTGCCGAAAGGATAAAGGAACAGCTTCGAGAGGAGCTTCAGGGGCATCCGGAAATTGTAAAACAGATGTGCGAAATAGCTGAAAAAGCAAAAAGTGATTTAAAGGGGTAAAAAGACCATATTTGACTATAAAGATAAATAATTACAAAGGCAAAGATTTGTAACGCAAAATAACGGCGAATAACGCTAAAATAACGGAGGATACACAGGGATGCAATGGGTGTGGTAATACCCCACTGCGTCCTTTTTGATTCCGACAAAAATGTTACCTATAAAATACAGGGAAGGAGCGGATATGTGTGGATTGGCATCAACAGGCGTTTGAAATGTATTTCAGCAAGCATATGGAGATTGTTGATATAAGCAAAGAGGTAGGTATAAGCCGTCAGCATATATCAAAGTATTTACAGCAGTTTACCCAATTCAAGATTGAAAAGGAATGGCGTAAAAAGCAGAACGGCATTAAACGGCGTGAAAGCAAAAGAGATTGGGATAGGGAGCATAGGAAAAGGTTAAATATACCGGAAGTGGATGCCCATAGTATACGCAGGGAACATGAGGAAGCGGTGAGGGTGTTAAGCCATGAGAAGTACTAGTATTATAAGTGAGCTGATTGGTGAGAATAATGGCTATATTGATGCTGCTAGAGTCAGCTTTTGGGAGTACTGTAAAATTATCAACCCATCATTTTATAAAGAAAGCCGAGCCTATTTAAGGCAGCTTTGCGAAGCCTTACAGGCGTTGATTGAAAAACGTATTGTATGGACTGCGGGTGGTTGGTGCATATATGACAGATATATGGAACAGCCGAAAGGAACGAAGATTTGCCGCAAATTTATGCTGAACATACCGCCAAGACATGGCAAGAGTTATACACTGACATTGTTTGCACAATGGCTTTTCGGTGTCAATCCTGACAGTAAAATAATAACGGTAAGCTATAACGAGACCCTTGCAGGTCGTTTTTCGGGTAACGTACGGGATGGCATAGAGGCAACTAAAATTGACAACAGCATTACCG
Source organism: uncultured Clostridia bacterium (assembly GCA_944383875.1). Lineage (GTDB taxonomy): Bacteria > Bacillota > Clostridia > Lachnospirales > CAG-274 > CALWRD01. The sequence goes on from CALWRD010000174.1 coordinate 13,065, forward strand.
TTTTTAATGATATTTTCCCAAGGGTACATATTAAACACGGCGACAGTGCAAGACAGCTTTGGAGTTTGGAAGGCAAATATTTTTCTTACCTTGGTACGGGCTTCGGCGGCACTATTACGGGTATTGGCTGTAATGTAGGCATTATTGATGACCCTATCAAAAATGCCGAAGAAGCCAATAACGAGTCTGTGCTTGATAAGCAGTGGAACTGGTATACTGATACATTTCTCAGCAGAATTGAGGAAGGTGGTATTCAGATAGTTAATATGACACGCTGGAGTACTAAGGATATATGCGGCAGACTGCTTGATGCAGAGGATGCGGCAGACTGGTTTGTTATGCAGATGCCTGCCTGTCTTGACGAGGAAAATGGCATAATGATTTGTGATGAATTGCTGAGCTATGAAAGTTACCTTGATAAAAAGACCAAGACAAGCAGGGAAATATTTCTTGCCAATTATATGCAGCAGCCCGTTGACGTGGAGGGCAGACTATATGAATGTTTTAAGACCTACAGTGAGCTGCCAAGTCATTTTACAGAGATATGTGCATACTGCGATACCGCAGATACCGGCAGTGACTATCTGTGTATGATAGCTTTTGGTATTTACAATCAAGAGGCTTATGTACTTGATGTCCTATATACACAGCTGTCAATGGAATACACAGAAAAGGCAACAGCAGAGTTGCTGGAACGTAATCTTGTAAATATGGCACGTATTGAAGCTAACAGCGGCGGCAGAGGATTTGCAAGAAACGTAAGAAGACTGCTTAAGACAAACAGGTGCAATGTAACTGCGTTTACCAATACCAAGAACAAACAGAGTCGAATACTGACCCAAAGCAGCTGGGTTTGTAATCATATTTATTATCCTGAAAACTGGAAAGACCGTTTCCCCGACTACTGGAAGGCAATGGTCACTTACCAGAGGCAGGGTAAAAATAAACACGATGATGCAGCTGATGCAACAACAGGTGTTGCTGAAACAGTACAGCTGATTTGGAGGTCATAAAATGATATTTGGTAAAATCAAAAGGAAGATATTTGATATTTTCAAAATATATCCGGCTCAGAGCCGTACTCTCATTGTTAGTGAGGAGCTTACCCATGTTAACAACGTGCTAAAAAACAAGGTGCTTTATCGGGGAAACGCAAATGAGATTGAGCAGTTTTTTAAGCAGGTCACAAAGGGAGTGAATGATAAGACTGCGGCTAGGTTTTGGGCTGTAACCCCTGAGAATGGCAGAGTCAGGAAGATACACAGCGGTATTGTAAGCACAGTTATTGATTTTTATGCAAATATTATCGCCTCCGAATTTGAGGGTGTTGCCACCGATGAAGCAGACACTGAGGAAAGAATAAACAATATATTTGCGGAAAACAATATTGAACGACTTATAGAAAAGGCGGTAACCGATGTATTGGTTACCGGCGACGGAGCGTTTAAGCTCAGCATAGATAAAAAAATATCCGAGTATCCTATTATAGAATTCTACGATGCTGCAGATGTGGAATACACATATAATCGTGGCAAGCTGTCTGAAGTACATTTCTTTAATGATTACAGGAAGGACGGCAGAATATACAGACTTGAGGAAATCTACGGCAAAGGATATATAAGCTATAAGTTGTGGGATAAGGGCAGGCAGGTAAGTTTGTTAAAAGTGGATGCTTTACGGGACTACGCTGATGTTACATACAGCAGTGATGTTATTTTTGCACTGCCACTTAAATTTTTTAACAGCAATATGTACCCATGTCGTGGCAAGGCACTTTTCGAGGGTAAGGTGGAGGACATAGACGCACTGGACGAGGTTATAAGCCAGTGGCTTGATGCAATCCGGAAAGGCAGAGTAAAGAAGTATATCCCTGATTCCTTACTGCCAAGGGATAAGGACACAGGTATGGTGCAGTCCATCAGTGACTTTGACGATGACTTTATAAAAATCAGAGGCAATCCGAGTGAAGAACAAAAGGACACAATAACAATGCTGCAGCCTGCCATTGATTATACCGCCTATGAAAACAGCTACAGAGCCTTTTTGGATTTGGTGCTACAGGGTATAATCTCTCCCAGCTCATTGGGCATTGATCTGAAAAAGACGGACAATGCAGAAGCACAAAGGGAAAAGGAAAAAATGACCTTATTTATGAGGTCTATTTTTGTGTCTGAAATAAAGCAGGCTTTAAGTCGGCTGGCGGAAACAGTCCTTGCGTGTGAGGATATTATGCAGGAAAAGAAAGTAGGTGACTATAGCATTACAGCAGATTTTGCCGAATATGCCGAGCCTACATTTGAAAACAGGGTGGAAACCATATCAAATGCTTACGCAAGAGGAGTTATGTCTGCATATATGGCTGTAGAAAGGCTGTATGGCAAAAATCTTTCCGATGAGGAAAAGGCAGCGGAGGTAAAAAGATTGTCGGAAGATACAGCAGACCTTGATGTACCGTCTATCGGTGGGTGATTAAATGGCACAGCTTGACTACAATATTGAAAAAATATTTGAGGACATGGAGATTGAACTTATCCGCTCAATGAAAAAGAGCCTTAAGAACCATAAAAATGATGAAATTAATGAGGGCTTTGACTGGGAAATGTGGCAGAGTGCCAAGTTAAGAGAGTTGAGGGCATATCGAAAACGTAATTCAGCTATTGTGGGCGAATATATGAGCAATTTGCCGGAAGCGATAGAGAAGATCATTACGGAGCAATATAATGAGGGTGCGGATAAGGTGGATGCGGAGGTCAGAGCTGCCATTGATAAGGGATACATAACAAAAACGTCCCCTGATTTCGGCAAAGTGAATGACAAAAAACTCAATGCTTTAATCAATAGTGTTAATAGTGATTTTAAAGATGTTCAAAAAGCAGTGCTGAGAAAAAGCACGGATATTTACCGTCAAACAATTTTTACTGCCGGAATGAATCTTGCGGCAGGCGCAAAGACATTAAATCAGGCGGTTGATATGGCAACCAAAATGTTTCTTGCAAAGGGAATTGACTGTATTACATATGCTGACGGCAGAAATGTAAATATTGCAAGTTATGCAAAGATGGCATTAAGAACGGCACATACAAGGGCTTATTTGACAGGAGAGGGAGAACGCCGAAGAGAATGGAAAGAATGTCTTGTTGCGACAAGCCAGTATCTGCAGTGTTCTGAAACCTGCCTGCCATGGCAGGGCAGAGTATATGTTGATGATGTGTACAGTGGTGCAAGTAAAGAAGATATAGCATACTATACAGCAAAAGGCTACAGAAAGCTCAGCACTGCCATTGCCAACGGACTTTTTCATCCCAACTGCCGACATACCCTTAGTACCTGGTTTGAGGGTATAAGTACTATTCCAAAGCCCCTAAACGAATCGGAGGTAAGGCATAACAGGGAACAGACTGCTAAGGAAAATCATTGCAGGAGGCAGATACAAAAGTATAGGCGGCTAAAGGAGGGCAGCTGTGATAATGATAACGTCAAGAAATATGATAAAAAGGTCAAGCAGTGGCAAGCTAAACTGAAAGAGGTAAAAAATAATTCCAACAACTTATGGAATATCCAAAAACCTCCTGTTAAGGGGTTGTCTGCTAAAATAAGCGGTAAGGGTGTTCCTGAGCATGAAGAACCTGTTTTATTAAAGAAAATTGACATAAGTGATAAAACATCAGTCTCCGATGAGTTGAAAAAATTTGAGGATTATGCTATAAATGAAAACATAGAAACTGCTTGTGTAATTTCTAAGAACGGAGAGGTTTATAAATGCTTTGGCGTAAATGATGCTGTTTTTCCTGATTTTGATTTGGGAGACAAGCTTAATGGTGCTATTGTGTCACATAATCACCCAATAGAGGAAACAGAGTTTTCGTTTAGTGATGCTGATTTACAATTGTTTATGGACTATGGTTTAGAAATATTACGTGGTTGTGATGAGAAATATATTTATGAATTGTCACGTAACAAACATGACATTGATGATATGCCAAAACTAAGCATATTTGAGTTGGATGAAGAAAATTATCGGCATATTCAAATGATACGAAAAGCCACGGAGTATAAAATTGGTTATAGGAGATGGAAAAATGACAAAAGATGAAGCGTATGAAGAAATCATTAAGATAGTTGATGACAGAAACCGGAAGAGTACTGAGATTGTAACGAAAGCAAAAGCAAATGGGAGTTGGGAGCGGGGTCTCGATTCAAACAAACGACTGTTTTCTGAGCTGGATAAAATGGCTAGGGAAAAAATACAAAAAGTCATTGATATGATTGACGAATAATCTATGTCCTAAGCATGACACAAAAAGGCTCTTTTTTAGTGCAGCAAAGTGGGAGGTGCCAAGGTGCTTAAGTTTATAATAAAGGGACAGACAATAAAAAGAGTTGATACACATAAGCTGGTGCAGTATGCACAGGAGTATCCAACGGCTGAGTTTGAATTTGATGAGGATTGGAACGGTCTTGGCAAAACCGTACAGTGGAATATGGCTGATGAAATTTATGATACGCCTATAGATTATGGTATGGCTGTTGTACCTTGGGAAATTTTAAGGAACAGAGGCACACTTAATGTCAATGTTGTAGGTATTACCGGAAACAAGGTCATTACCACAAATACCGTAAGCATAGATGTTATGGGCTGCGGCATTGTAGGGGGTATGGTAAGTGGTACGCCATCGGAGAGTTATTATAATAATATTGACAAAAGGGTGCAAATAAACAGTGACGATATTGCGGATATTAAAGAGAATGGTAAGCTGAAAGCTCTTGCTGTAGCTGAGGAGGCTGTTTTTGACGGTAAGGTTAAGCTTAAGGGTGGAATAAAGCTTGAAAGTAAAGAAACAGACGAAGATGAAAAACCATGGCAGGAAGTTGACATTAGTGATACGAGCGGCATAAGGATACTCAGTCGAAGTTCTGAAAGTGATTCTAAAAGGTATATCCGAATAGGAAATCTAAAGGGCGGAGATGGTGCAGGTGCCGATGATATAGTAAGTGGATTGCAATTTTGTAATGAAAGCGATGACGGCGATTTTTATGTAGTATGCGGTAAGAACGGCGATATATATCTTATTCGCCTAAGCGTAGATGCAGGAATTAAAAACGTAATAATGGGCAATGAAACCCTTGAAATACTGTCAGGGTTAAGTGGCAGTAACGGTTATATTTCATTTGATAGCAGTAGGGCGGGCATTAAGTACACGAAAGCCACATGGACAGAAGTTTTAAAGCAGCTTGATGTAATTACCGACAAAGGCGTTAATATGGAAGCAAAAAATAACAGTTACTGGTGGGTTAATGCTGAAAAGAAAGCTCAGTACGGCAATAGTCTTAATAAGCTTGAGTTCAGAACAGATGGAGTTGCCAAGTTCAGCAACACAGTAAATGCAAGCGATTTGCAAATAGGCGGAAAACCAGTACTGGACACAGCGGAGGAATCGTCAGAAGAGCTGGCAAATATTGCTGTGCTGGATTATATTTGCAATACATATGACGGCAATTCAAGCAATAAGGATTATATTTTAAATTATCTGCTTGACGGTAAACTTGAAACGGCAGAGCAAATACAGATAGGCGAAAATGTGTATCTGTTGATTGGCAGTAAGTCAATGGTTGTAACGGGTAATGGTGCAACGTATGATTTTGATTTTGACCCTTCATTTTCTGCTGAAACTAATTTAGCAAATGTAAAGAATATTTTGGTGTTAAATGGAGTAACTTATCTTGGCGAAAACCTTTTTACCAATAGCGATATGTCTCTTGGGTTGAATATTATTGATAAATTAATTATACCCCAATCTGTAGAAAGTATCGGGACAAGATGTTTCGTAGATGAAAATTTAAGAAAAGCCATTATAAGGAGCAAACAAGTAAATGATAATGCTTTTAATGGGACTCCTATTGACGAATTAATATTTAAGACAGAGATAACCTTAGTAGGCGATAATGCCTTTGAAGGTGTTTCTGCAAAAAAATTCGAAATTGAAATTAATGGTACTGTTGGAAATGGTGCTTTTTATGGCATAAAAGCGGATAAGGCTGAAATTGACATACAAGGAACAATAGGAAGTGAATGTTTTCAAAATGTGGTAATTAATGAAGGTGTCATAAATATAAATACAACAAGCGATATAACCGATTTTGGATATGGAACCTTTGACGAAGTAAATATTGAAACTGCCGGTACGATAGGCAACAATGCCTTGGGTGCTCATAATTCCAATCAGAGCATCAAAGCCAACAGCTTAACGATTACTGCTCAATCAATGGGACAATATGCCGTAGAATATGCAGAAATAGGCGAAATTACATTGAATGTGTCGGAGGTAGGTTGGTATGCATTTCAGTATGCACAAATTGAGAAAATAAATTTATGTGAGGGATTGAAAACCATACTAAGCGGAGCATTTATTCAAAATAAGGTTGTAGAAGAAATTACTATACCGTCAACAGTGACATCAATTGCAACAAATGTTTTTGACGGCTGCACAGAACTGAAAACAATAACGGTAAATAAACCTGTCAACAGCTTAACAGGGGCTCCGTGGGGAGCAACGAAGGCGACTGTTGTATGGACAGGCTGAAAGGAGGATAATATGCAACAAATTGAAATGGTACGTTTGATTGCCGATGAAGGTAAAGTGTTAATTAACGGCAGTCAGGCGGCAATATGCGTAGATACATTCATAGAAAACATAGCAGACTGGTCTGAGGTTGACAAAATTGAGGAAAACAAAGAGGTTTTAAAAGAAAACTAGAGGAAAAATTTTCTGAATTTTTTTATGAAAATATGGGGTGGTATATATGCCGGTGAGATAGCGTTTATTATCTATACTGTTTAATTAAGACAGGGACATCTCCCGTCTTTTATTTTATACAAGGAGGACTATTAATGAAAAAAGAATTTTTAACTGACTTTGGTCTTACAGATGAAGAGGCAGCCAAGATTTTGGCAGTTGTAAGGGATGAAAACCAGCAGCTTACTGAACAGGTAAAAGACCTTAAGCAGCAGCTATCCGATAAGGACACAGAGCTTACTGCCGCAAAGGAAAGCAATACCAAGTATGAAGCTGACATCAATGACCTTAAGACGACTACAGCCATCAAGCTTGCACTGTCCGGCACAGCACAGGATGTTGATATTGCAGCAGCTCAGATTGATAGAAGCAAGCTTAAGTTTGCTGAGGATGGCACACTTACGGGACTGGATGATCAGATACAAAATCTTAAGGCAAGCAAGGGATTTTTATTTAAGTCTGAACAGCCTAAAGGTTTTGTAAAGGTAGGTGCAGGAAAAGACGAAACACAGGAAAAAGAAACAATGGGATTTAGGGAAGCCATAGAGGCAGCTATATCCCCAAGCTTTAATTAAAGGAGGAATTTTAAATGCCGGTAACATTAGCACAGGTAAGTTTAAACAGTACAGATGCCCTTCAGAAAGGCGTAATTGATGAGTTCCGCAAGAGCTCTTTTTTATTGGACAATATTCCATTTGAGCCATGTGTATCTCCGCAGGGAGGCGGTGCAACTCTGACATATTCTTATTTGCGGGTAAAGACGGAAGCGGCTGCAGCTTTTAGGGCTATGAACAGCGAATACACAGCAAGTGAGGCTGTTAAGGAGAAAATCTCCGCCGATCTTAAAATTTTCGGTGGCAGCTATGAGGTTGACAGGGTGCTTGCAGATTTGGGTGGTGCAGTCAACGAGATTGACTTTCAAAGTAAGCAGAAGATTAAGTCAACTGCTGCCCTATTTAATGATACATTTATTAACGGTGACAGCGGCACGAATACTAATGCCTTTGACGGCTTGGAAAAGGCGTTGGCAGGCAGCTCAACAGAATTTACCAATGACGGCACAGCAATAGACTTAAGCAGTGCCTCTGCCCTTGACAGCAATTATATGTATTTCCTTGATGCCCTTGATGAGTTCTTAAGTGAGCTGGATGCACCTCCAAGCTTTATTGGTGGCAACACTAAGCTTGTGGCAAAGCTCAGAGCCTGCATCCGCAGGGCAAGTATGTATACAAGCACCCGTAATGAATTGGGGCAGCTTATCGAACAGTATGGTAATATTCCCATTATCGACTTTGGTGCAAAGAGCGGAAGCAATGAGGATATTGTTGCTACAAAGACTGACGGCACAACAAGTCTTTATGCAGGTCGCTTCGGTCTTGACGGTGTACATGCCATATCCCTTTCAGGCAGTAACCCTGTAAAAATTATCTTACCTGACTTTAAAACTGCGGGAGCGGTTAAAAAGGGCGAGATTGAAATGGTGGCTGCCATTGCACTTAAGAGCAGTAAGTCTGCAGGTGTAATGCGCAATATTAAGGTAAAGGCGGCTGTCCAAACTGAAGATGAAGGAGGTACTGACTGATGGCTAGGATAATAGCGCCTAATAAGGCGTATAACGGTATAAGCGCAGGGGTGAAGTTTACAAATGGAGAAGCTGAGTGCAGCGATAAATGGACTGTTAAGTGGTTTAAGGAGCATGGTTACAAAGTTGAAGAGGCTGTTGGGGATAACCCCAACAGTAACAATACGTCTGCCGAAGTCAAAGACGAAGATAATACCGACACAGCTGAGGGAGCTTCCAATGACAAGACGGCGTCTGAGCCTGAGGACAATAAGCAAGGTAGCAAGGCTGAGGCAGCGGCTGAGGTATCGGAGGAAAAAAGTGATACCGTGAAACCGAGAGGCAGGAGAAAAGCGGAAAAATGAGTGAGGAAGAAAGAAGGAGCCTTGCCATAAGCCGATTGAATGAGCTGACCTTTGGTAGGCTTGAGGCAATAGGTATTGACAATCTTACCCCATATCAGCAGACAAAGGTGCTTGAGGCTATAGATTTGCAGATGCAGTATATAGCTGATAACGGTGACAGCGGCGAGCTGACAAGCATAAGTGTGCTTGATGTGAGCATGAGCTTTAAGGAAAATGAAGATGTGCCTGCCGGAATAAGCCCAGCAGCCTACAGTCTGATGAAGTCAACAGGATTAATGTGCAGGAGGTTATAATGATACCTGATAAACTGCCTAAAATACCCGATATACTTTTCCGAACAACCGCAAAAATAGTACTGTACGACAATGAACTTAACGAAAACGGCGAACCGTTAATAATACACGATGCGGAACATAGGTGTATATGGAGTGATAAGCGCAGACGTACAGTTGATGCGGAAAAGCGGGTGATTGAACTTGAGGGCAGCATTATTGTTGACGGTGATGTTGCTCCGGACACGAAAGCAGCTGATGGTTACGCTGTCATTTACGGAGAAAAGCTAAAAATATATAAGGTTAAGAGGGCAAGAAATCCTGATGGCAGCGTACATCACACCACAATGGAGCTGGTTTAGTATGGATATAAAAGTTACTATGGATAATGCAAAGCTGAGACAGATGGAGAGGGCGGCTGTCTTAGCCCTTGAAAAAACTGCCGAGGCTGTTAAGACAGAGGTTATAAATGCACAGGTTATGCCGTTGGATAAAGGTACTATGCAAAATACAAGTATGAGCGTTGTGACCGACAATAGTTCCAAGGGAGAGGTAAGCATAAATGTAGATACACCCTATGCAAGAAAAGTGTATTATCATCCTGAATTTAACTTCCAGAAAACAAACAACCCCAATGCAAGAGGCGAGTGGTTTGAACCTTGGATAGACGGAGAGCATAAAGATTTTGCGCAAGACGCTTTTAATAAGCTTTACAAAAGGGAGGCGGGCTTATGATGCTTTCCGATGTAAGGGATTATATAAAATCTAATCTGCCTGATACAAAGATTTATATCGGCAGACTTGGCAGCAGTGAAGAAAACAGCATTGCCATATACAACAGAGAAACTAATTTGAACAGTATCGCTATAGGCGGCAAATCAAACACGACTTGCGGCGTAAAGGGAATAAAAATACTTGTACATGGCAGCAAAAATGCGGCTGATACAGAATTATTTGCCAATAAGGTGTATGATTTGTTTTACGGAACAGTACAAGGGGACTGGTGGTGCAATGTCAAAAATGATGCACCTGTCAGCCTTGGATCTGATGATGAAAATATTTATGAATATGTAATTAATGTTGATATATGGTATAACAGGAGGGAGTAATTAAATGAGTGGAGTAAATCCCGTTTATGCCTTGACATTTGGCATAAATACAAACGGAAGAACAGGGGAAGCTACTACAGTCGTTACGGATACGACGGCATTAAGTATAGCTATTGACGGTCACGTGGAGGAATGGACACCCCTTGACAGCGAGGGCTGGACACGCAGACTGATGACGGGCAAGTCCATTACTATCACAATGGGCGGCAAGCGTAATGAGGGAGATGCAGGTAATGATTATGTTGCAGGATTGGCATTTAAGAACGGGCAGGATTGCAATAGTGTGTTCTCCATTATTTTCCCTGACGGTTCCAAACTTGTCTTTGACTGTGTAATTAATGTAACGGCTCTTGGCGGCGAAAGCACAGCTGTCAGTGAGCTGGGATGGACGGTTATGTCTGACGGTAAACCTACATATACACCGGCATCGGCTTGATATGTTGACAGCACCGCTAAATTGTTATATTATAAACATATAATGATTTGAGGAGGTGCTATTATGAAAAAGAAAATTATAATCATTGTTATATTGATTTTTATTTTCTTAATATGGTTCTGTAAAAGTTTTATGGTGGTAAAGGATGAAAACGGCAATGTAAAATACCAAGGGGATCGTGTCCAAAGTGTTGAATCAACAACGGAGATTATAACTAATGCTGGGGAAGCAAGTAGTGTAATTCAAGAAGATACCACAGAGGAAGCTACAACAGAGGCAACAACAGAAGTTACATATGGATTTAATAATCCTGCACCATTGGGTGTTGCTCAAACCGTAAGCACTAGCGGATTGTCTGGGGATTATACAGCAGAGATTAAAATTGTAAGCACTGTAAGAGGACAAGAGGCATTAAATATTATCATGTCGGAGAATTCTCTTAATGAGGCTCCGGAAGCTGGATATGAATATATACTTGCAAGGGTTAATTTTAAAAATGTTAAATGTGACGAAGGCAAAAGTGTAAATATTAATCCGTATGCTTTTGATGCTTTTACTGCTGACGGAACATCGTATGATGCGTTCGATTCGTTAGGAATAGTTATTCCTGATGAGTTAAAGGGAGAGATATATCAGGGAGCAGAGAAGGAAGGTAATTTACTATTTACAACGAAGATAGGTGATCATCCGAAAATAAGCTATGGAACCTCATATGACGGAACCGGTGGAATATGGTTTAAACTTAATTAAATTAATGTTTGGAGCACTCGAAAGGGTGCTCTTTTATAATGCAAAAAAGGAGAGATTTACTATGGCAAAGGTTATAGATATTACAGGTAAGCTTACAAATGAAAAACCTAGGGTAAGAATATCAGAGGACTTTGAGTTCGAGGTAAACACAAGCAAGAATGCTGTTATAAAGATGCAGATGCTTGCAAATGAAAATTTACCGGATATTGAACTGATGGATGAGGGCTTGAAAATACTTATGGGAGATGAAGCCTATAGTCGGCTTGAGGCAATGGACTTGACAGTTGACGGTTATAAAACTGTTTATACCGCAGTTATGGCGTGTATAAACAACGAAAGCTTTGAGGATGCGGCAAAACGATTTCAAGGCAAATAAGAGACAACAAGAAACATACTTTGATATGTTTGAGGATTGGGGGCTTATTGAAGCCTCCTTTTCTATGCAATACGGTATACGGCTTAGGGCTGAGGGTGATATGAGCTGGGATGAGTTTTGTACATTGCTTGGTGGTTTGGGCGAGGATACGCCACTTGGCAAGGTGGTTGCCATACGTGCGGAAAAGAATGTTAAGGTCATAGAACGATTTACACCGGAACAGCGGTACATACGTGACAGCTATCTTTTAAAACAGAATGAAAAGCTTAAGGAGGACAAAGAAGCCTATAAGGCATATATAGACAACTTACAGGCAAGATGTAAGGCATTGTTTAGTTAGGGGGTGGTGCCTTGAGTACATCGGTAGGTGCTATTGATTTAGGGCTGAGAATAAATAAAAACGATTTTGGCAGGGAGCTTAACGGTATTGGCAGCTTTGCAGCAGGCAAGGCAAAAACCGCATTTGCCGGTGTAGGCAAGGTGTTAGGATCTGTAATCGCAGTTGGTTCCGTTGCGGCGTTTACCAAAAGCTGCATTGATTTAGGCTCTGACCTTGCCGAGGTGCAGAATGTTGTTGATGTAACCTTCGGCAGTATGAGCAACGACATAAATACATTTGCCAAGGATGCAATAAAACAGTTTGGCTTGTCTGAAACCAGTGCAAAACAATACAGTTCCACCATGGGTGCCATGCTCAAAAGTATGGGGTTCACAACAAAATCTGCACTTGAAATGTCAAAAAGCATAACAGGTTTATCAGCTGATATGGCAAGCTTTTATAACCTTGACAATGAAACGGCATTTGAAAAAATTCGCAGTGGCATAAGCGGTGAAACCGAACCGCTTAAACAACTGGGCATAAATATGTCGGTTGCTAACCTTGAAGCTTATGCTTTATCAAAAGGCATACAAACGGCTTACAGTGCTATGAGCCAGCAGGAACAGACTTTATTGAGATATAATTATCTTATGTCGGCTACGGCAGATGCCCAGGGAGATTTTGCCAGAACCTCCGGCGGATGGGCTAATCAGGTCAGGATACTTAAAGAAAATTTCAACTCCCTTAAAGCAGAGTTGGGACAGGCTTTTATTGCTGTAGGTATACCTGTCATTACCACACTTAACAGTATCATTGAAAAACTGCAGCAGGCAGCGGCAGCATTCCGCAGTTTTATTGATTCCGTAACCGGTAATAACAGCACTGACACTAATTCAATGGCTAATAATTTTTCGGCGACAGCAGATGCTGCAGGTGCTGCCGATAAAGCGGTTGCAGGTATAGGCGAAAGTGCAGAAAAGACCAAGAAGGCTCTTATGGGCTTTGATGAGATAAATATACTTAGCATTGACGATACGGGAACAGGCACATCTGCTGAAATACCAACGACAGTACCCACGGCAGGAGCAAATTCAGAAGCTGTAAATAAATCAATGTCTAGCATTGGTAACAGCGTCAGAACTACTCTTGACGATATAAAAAAGCGGTATAATGAACTGGCAGCCCTATTCAAAAAAGGCTTTAGTATAGGCATAGGTGGCAATTACAAAGAAAAGCTTCAGGAGATAATGGATAATCTGTCAAGTATAAGAGCATCTCTTATTGATATATTTAACAATCCAGAAGTAAGGACTGCCGCAGATAGCCTAAGCAGAAGCCTTGCCATAGCTTTTGGTCAAATGTCCGGAGCAGGGGCAAGCATTGGTGCAACTATAGCAAAAAATATTACAGGTGGTTGGAATAAATATTTAGAGCAGAATAAGGGTTTCATATATGAACGTATTGCAAGTATTTTCGGTAGCACGGAGGAAATTGCACTACAGGCAGGCGAATTTGCTACAGCCTTTGCCAAGGTGTTTGATGTTTTTGGCGGCGAAACAGGTCAGCAAATTACTGCAAATATTATTGGTATATTCAGCAATGGATTTTTAGGTGCTTTAGACCTTGGAATGCAGTTTGGCTCGAAGTTGTTTTGGAGCATAACGCAGCCATTTATCAATAATCAGGACGAAATACGGCTTGCAATAGAAAATACACTAAAACCCATTGAAACAATTACGTCTACATTAAAGCAATCTGTAGATGAAACATTTGCGGCGGCACAACAAAATTATAATGAATACATAATCCCTATGTTTGACAACTTCGAAGAGGGTACAAGCAGAATGTCTAAAGCCATACTTGATTGGTATAATGAAGATATGGCACCGGTAATTAACAATTTAGCCACTGCTTGGAGCAATATGTATCAAGAGTCTGTTCAGCCGAATATTGATAAATGTATTGAAGTTTTAGATAAGTTCGGATATGCTGTGAGCTTACTATGGAATAATATTATTGCACCGTTTGTGGAATGGTTTGTGAACACATTTGGACCCGAAATTGCAAGTGGTATAGGAAGAACAGGCGATTCATTTATTGATTTTGCGGGAAAAGCAAATGATAATTTGGGCAAAGTCCTTGATGATTTCAATAAAATTATGGATGCAATAATATTGCTTTTAGAAAGCTTTGGAAACTTCAAGGAAAACTGGTCTACCGGTATGGATGTGATTATTAATGGGCTTAAAGGTGATGCAATTAAAAGTGCTTTTTCGCAGTTGGGTAGTGATATTAAAAATGCCGCAAAAGACATGGTAAATGGCATAATTGACAATATTAATCACCTGATAAATGGTTTAAACGATAAAATCAATTTTAAAATGCCGGAGGTTTTTGGTGGTGAAACAGTGGGATTTGAAATTCCTACAATCCCCAAATTAGCCCAGGGTGGTATCGTCAAACAGCCTACTCTTGCCATGATAGGCGAGGCAGGGCGTGAAGCTGTTGTGCCGCTTGAAAGCAACACAGGTTGGATAGATGAGTTGGCGGCAAAAATAGCTCTTCTTATAATGTCTCAGAACAACACCGGCACAGGAAACAATTATGACAATACGCCTATTGAAATTGTAATTGAAATAGGTGGTGTCAGGTTCGGAAAGGTAGTGATTGACAGCCTTAATGCCTTGAAAAAGCAAAATGGCAGGTTGAAACTGGAATTTTAAGAGGTGATTGCTATGATAAAAATAAACGGTGTTGACATGCCGACGCCAACGGAGTTGACATGGAGCAAAAGTGACATTGACAGCTCAAAGAGCGGTCGTGCGGCAGATGGTAAAATGCACAGGGACAGGATAGGCAGCAAAGTAAAGCTTAATATTAAATGGAGTTTTTTATCTGATACGGATATGAGCAAGATATTAAAAGCGGTGCTTCCAACATTTTTTTCTTGTACATATCCAGATGCAGAAACGGGTGCATCAGAGACAAAGACATTTTATGTAGGTGACAGGTCAACACCTGCATATGCTGCACAGGGAGGAAAATGTGGGTGGTCAGGTGTAGAAATGAACTTTATTGAACAGTAGGTGATTGTATGTTTAGCGTATCGGAAAATGTGCTTAATGCCATAAATGCTTATGAACGTGAAGTGAGCTGCCGTTTGGATTTCGGTGATTTTGATATATCGGGTGCAGATATAAAAAGTGTTAGCATTTCACAGTCCATATGCACATCCGACTTTGAAATAGGGACAGCAAATTCGGCTAAGTTTGAGGCAAAAATTTCGGGAGTTTTAAATGAAGAGCTGTTTGAAACTTCCTTTAAAAATTATACTGTAATGGTATATCTGGGGATAAAAACAGCAGACGGAACAACCGAAATCCCTATGGGAAAGTTTAAAATTGAAACATCTGACGTTGAAGATAAGTTAATCACAATTAAGGGATACGATGCAGTTGCGATGACAGATATATCCTTTGTACCTGCTGATATATATCCTAATACGGTTAGGGCTGTAGCCGAAGATATTGCTGCTTTTTGTGAGCTGGAAATTGCCTCCGGTGCGTTTCCTAATGAAGATTTAATGATAGAAAATATGCCCCAATGGGGTGACATAACCTGCAGAACGGCATTGGGATATATTGCAGAGATTGCGGGAGGATGTTGGATAGCAGACAGATATGGCAAGCTGAAGATTGTCAATTATGGCAGTCCGGTATGTACAATAGCACCAAATATGTATTATACCCTTAAAGTGGGAGAAAGCAATTTCAGCGGAATAAATACACTGTATATTCTATCCGATGATACGGAACTTGCATGGAGTGTAGACGGTGAAGAAGAATATTCTATTAAGAACAATCCCCTGTTGACGGATAAGGATGCAGCAGGAGATGCAATACTAAATATAAAATCGGCTCTAAGTCATACCTCATATCGTCCATTTGAAATGGACTACATTTGCAACCCCGCATTGGACGTGGGTGACGGTTTAACCATAATCGATACAGATGGAAATACATATACAAGCGTTATATGTTCGAAAAATATAAGCTATGATGGTGGCTTAAGGGGTACGTTGGCAGCATATGCCGATGATAGTATAACAGAACGGGGCAGCAGTGGACAGTCATACGGTGATCAGGTGAAAAATGCTCAAAAAACGGCGGATGAGGCAAAGAGTACGGCAGATGAGGCTAAAAAAACGGCGGATGAAGCAAAGGCTACACTGGAAAATCTTCCTGAAATAGGAGTAACCATTGTAAATGAAAATGTAGTTAAAGCTGACACTATGCAATCTATATGGTGTTTTAGCAGGTACATGTTAGTGCAATTCCTTGAAACTAATTTTGATGCCGTTGATCTAAATAATCCATATCAAGCAAAGAGAAAATACATCCGTATTTTTGATGATAACATTAAAGTTATTGAGGCAGATTTGAGTGAAACCGAAACGGAGCCTTACAAGGATCCCGAAGGCAATAAACTATATTGGACAGCAGTTACAGGGGAAAATGCACATAAGTTTTTTACATATACAAGTCCCCTTACTATTGCTAAATCGGAACGTCCGGAGGGACTCACAGATGATGAATTTGAATCACTTTATACAGTAAATGTAAGAAAAACTATAGCCGAATATGTGAAATGCAGCTTGGGATTTCCCACGAATTCATCGGGTACAGGCGAGCCTGAACTGGTGTTTGGTACAGGGGATGAAAACGGTAACGGAAAGTATTACTTTGTTAAGGACAGCGATAGCGGAAGATTTGTGTATACAAGTCGTACAGATGGCAGAGAGCTTGGATTTGCCATAAAAGATAATGGCGTATATCAGGTTAACGGAGATACAATTACAAAAATGTATCCAATGGCGGTGATCAATGATTTATCGCAAGCTGATGATTTACCTATAGGCACTTTGGTTTTTGTTGGCTCAGTAACATAAAGGTGGTGTTGTAATGGCTATAGAAATAAATACAGCAGAACAATTCATGGCGTTAAGGATGCAAGAAGACAGGGGAACAGCATCCACACCGTTAGATGTAGTTATAACACAAGATTTAGATTTTAGTAATATTAATGATTATCAAACCATGAGCACAGCCTTAAATGCTAACATAGACGGGCAAGATCATAAAATGAAAAATATAACTTGTGTAAAAGATGAAGGGTTATCGTTTATTTGGATTGCAGATGGACGAATTTCCAATCTGACGTTTGACAATTGTTATTTTCATACGAACAGTTGGTTTGATTTAGTATCTTTAAACGGTACTACTATATCGGCTCTAGTAGAGAATATAAGAGTTAATAATAATTGTTATATTTCAACTTTATCCAATAATGGGAAAAATATAACAATTATGTATACAGGAACGAATGCAATCGTAGAAGTTAAAAATGTAATGATTTGCGGTAGGTATAATTCTGACAATCCGCACTATTTTGTGTATTTAGCAAATCTTAGTTCAGCGGTACATTTTAAAAATTTTAGTGTAGACGCTGAATTGGTAGGAGATACAGACGCTAGTTTTGTACGTTCTGCATCAACGGTTAATACGATGTATTTAACTAATTGGTTTTTTCGCGTAGATGGCGGAGGATCTATTACTGTCTTTCTGGGTTCTACTAGTTCTCGGAGATTAAACCTATACACCTCTTACGGCTATGTGTCATTATTTAATTATTCAGGAATAAGTTCTGGAGCATCTGGTTCTATATATGGTAATAATAGAAATTTACTTTCAGAGCAGGGTTCTTTCAGTTCAGGTAGTGGCATGTTTACAGTGGTACCGACAGGAACCTTAAAATCTGCCGAAGAAATGCGAGCTTTGGGATGGGTGGTTAGTGAATGAGTTATATAGATTTTACTTTCGGTTCTACAGATTGGGAATACGATTATAGTAACATATCTATTACTCTTACTCCCTTATTAGATTGCACTCCTGATAAAATAACCTTTACCATATCCTATCTAGGGGACGATGCTCTGTGTAGTATGTCTTGTATTGTAGTAGCGGGTGGACAAACACTTGCAAGCGTATCCGATACCCATAAGGGGAATACTAAAACAGAAGTATATACTTTATATATGGGGCAAGGATTAACAGCCTTTACAAATATAACAATAACCTGGAAATTCACAAATGCAGGAATACAAACTGGTGATGCAGAATATAATGGTATTTTATATAAATCATCTGGAAAAGCCCCACGAATACAGTATACTGTTTACATAGATGACGAATATCTTTGGAAGATAGATGCAAATAATGACGGGTATCCGTGGTGTGGTGTAATTGCCGATCCCACACCATTTCAAGGCTATAACAATCCAAAACCTCTTGATAGTTGGAAAATAGATGCAAATAATGACGGGTATCCGTGGACGTGGGGATTTACGGAAATTGTTGCAGGGCAGAACATATTTTTAAAAACGACTGATGGGTTAGTACCACTAGTGGCATATTACAATGATGGGGAAGATAGATTAATTCCCTTGACATTTATTAAATTAACCTGATATTTGTTTCTCATTTTTATATATCCCAATACATATAAAGGAGAAATAAACATATGAACAGTTTTATAAGTTGGATAGGTGGTAAAAAATTATTAAGAAAGCGTATAATCGAAGAATTTCCTGAAAAATATGACAGATATATTGAGGTTTTTGGTGGTGCGGGTTGGGTGCTTTTTGGTTTAGAAAAACCTGCTTCCCTTGAGGTATTCAATGATATAGACAGTGAACTAATTAATTTGTATAAGTGTATTAAACACCATCCAGAAGCATTACAAAAAGAGTTGGAGTATCCATTTGTGTCGAGAGAAATATTTAATAATTATCGAGATATTACAATAAAAGGGCTTACTGATATACAGCGTGCGGCAAGATATTTCTATCTGATAAAGGTAAGTTTCGGTGCAGATAAAGACAGCTTTGGAACCAACCGGAAAAACCTTTACACTTCAACAGAATATCTTTCTCAAATATCCGACAGGCTTAAAAATACTGTAATAGAAAACAGGGATTTTACTCAATTAATAAAGACTTATGATAGAGAAACAGCTTTGTTTTATTGTGACCCCCCTTATTATGGTACGGAAAAATATTATGACAATAATTTCAAAGAGCAGCACATCCTTTTAAAAAATGTTTTAAGCAATTTAAAAGGGAAATTTGTGCTGTCATATAACGACTGTGAGTATATAAGAGAATTATATAAAGAGTACAACACCATAGTTGTGAACAGAAACAATAATCTTGTTTCTAAAAACGGAAAAGGAAGAAAATTTGGTGAACTTATAATAAAAAACTTTTAAATCATTACGTATTTGGTAATAAAATTACGAAATGGGTAAAAATATTCCGTATTTAGTATAATAAGTACGGGGTATGTAAAAATGATAAAAACAAATTTGCCCGTGCTGCTGGCTGAAAGACGATGGACACAGGCTGATCTTGCAAGGCGAACAGGTATAAGACCGGCGACAATTAATCAATTATATCATAACTTGGCAGATAGAGTTAATCTTGAACATATTGATAGAATTTGCGAAGTGTTGGAATGTGATATAGGTGATATATACCAGTATGTACCGAATAAAATCAAGAAAACAGGAAAAGATCTTATTTTAGAAGAGCATGGGAACAGAAAAGAAAAAAAGTAACAGAAATAATGTACCTGTTGATAGGTTTTGAACACCTAAAAGCAGGTACATTATTTTTTTATTAATTTTTGACAGCATTTGTGCGGAATTTTGACAAATGCGTTGCCAGCTTACACAAACACTCGGGCAAAGGATATTCGGCGTGGGCAGCGTTATCGTTCATTCGTCGGATAAGACCAATCCCGAGTGCGAGCTGAAAAATATCAAAAATCCTTTTGAGGTAAAGGAGCTTATTCATAATCAGGTTGAACAGATGAAACGGGAAAACCGTATGCGTATGGGAGAGTTTCTGAATGGTGATGAAGGGGAAGATTTTGAGGAATAAATGCAGTTAATAAAAAATCAGTTTGTAAAAAGAAAGTTGTTTTGATGTGCAGTATATAATGAAAAGGGGATATGCAAAAAGTTTCTTGGGCAATCCCCTTTTCTTATGTCATCGGTACATTTATTGTGTACAATGGGAATATATTTTATAATTCAGCCTTTATTTTATCCACTATTGCGGAAAATTCATCAGAAGAAAGGGATTTGCCTTCTTTATTAAGGGTTACGTTGTCTCTCTGATGGCGTGGTATTACGTGTATATGGTAGTGGCTTACGCTTTGTCCTGCTGCCTCCCCGTTATTTTGGAGTATATTTATGCCTTCGGCATTAAGGGCTGCCTTAAGGGCAGAAGCGATTTTTTTTTCAATCTTATATACAATGCCCAAAAGATCAGAGTATATTTCAAATATATTGGTCGTATGTTTTTTAGGCAGTATAAGGCAGTGCCCGGGGTTAGCCGGTGCAATATCAAGTATTACCCTGAAATTATCATCTTCATACACGGTATTAGAGGGGATTTCCTCATTAGCTATTTTACAAAAAATACAGTTATCCATGTTAAACACCTCCGAAAATTTATCTAAAATCAATTATAAGTCAAAAAATAATAAAATACAAGTGCATTTGGGAGTTAAGAAAAAATTCACAAATTAGAGGTTGATTTTTTGTGAAAAATACAATATAATTGTTAGGCTGCAAACAGTTAGTGTGCTAACATTAAAGGAGGTGCGGCTTTGAATGAAGATTATCACTATGGAGCATTGATAGGGATGCTGTCCAACGAAATCAAACGCAGTTTTGCGGGAAATAAAAATCATAGTCTGCTTACCGGCAGGCAAGGGCAGGTGCTCCATTATATATTTGCACAGGCAGAAGTCAGAAATGTTTTTCAGCGGGATATTGAGATGGACTTTAACATCAGACGGTCAAGTGCAAGCAGTATGCTTGCAAATATGGAAAAGTTAGGAGTTATACGCAGGGAAAGCGTCAGCTATGACGCAAGGCTCAAGCGTATAGTCGTTACCGAAAAGGGCGAGGAGCTTAAGGCTATAGTAAAAAATGAGCTTGATGAAATGGAACGGCAGCTCGTAAAGAATATTCCGCAAAAGGATCTGGATGTCTTTGATGACGTTATGCACAAAATGATAGAAAATTTAAAGGAGGAAAATTATGCTTAAAACGCTAATGGGTTCTATAAGAGAATACAAACGCTCGTCTGTTTTGGCAGCGATTTTTGTAACTTTTGAGGTTATCCTTGAGGTGCTTATACCCTATCTGATGGCTAAGATTATTGACGTAGGTATGGCTCAGGGCAGTATTACATATACCATACTTATCAGTTTAGCTACCATAGTGGCTGCCTTTGCATCTCTTTACTGCGGTGCCTCTTCCGGTAAGTATGCGGCAAATGCCGCTGCCGGCTTTGCCAAAAACTTAAGGCATGATATTTTTTACAGTATACAGGACTTTTCCTTTGAAAATATTGATAAGTTTTCAACCTCAAGTCTTGTAACAAGGCTTACCACGGATATTACAAATATCCAGAACGCTTATCAGATGATAGTAAGGGTGCTTGTACGTGCGCCTATTATGCTGATATTTGCCCTTATTATGGCAATCAACATCAATGCTAAGCTTTCTCTTACCTTTGCCGTTGCTATTCCAATCCTTTTTGTGGGTTTGTTTGCAATAGCAGGCAATGCTTTTCCATACTTCAGGACAGTATTTAAAAAGTATGACAGACTTAACTGTGTTGTACAGGAAAATGTAAACGCTGTTAGAGTGGTTAAGGCATATGTAAGAGAGGATCACGAAATTGATAAGTTCCACGGGGTTTCAAAGGAAGTATATGACAAGTTTAAGGCAGCAGAGAAAATAGTAGCTTTCAATGCGCCTCTTATGCAGTCTGTTATGTATGGAGCAATGATAGTTATGTCCCTTGTGGGCGGCAAGTATATTGTATACGGGGATATGCTTTCCGGTGAGCTTACAAGCCTTATTGTATATACCGTTATGATACTTTCTTCCCTTATGATGCTCTCTATGATTTTTGTAATGATCCTTATGGCACGTTCATCTGCAGAGAGAGTTGTTGAGGTACTTAATGAAAAGAGTACCATGACTTCACCGGAAAATGCCGTTACTTCCGTAGCTGACGGCAGTATTGAGTTTGATAATGTATCGTTCGGATACAGTGATGATGAAAACAAATACGTGCTTACCGATATTAACGTTAAAATCAAAAGCGGTGAAACTATCGGTATTATCGGCGGTACAGGCAGTTCTAAGTCAAGCCTTGTACAGCTTATACCGAGACTTTATGATGTAAAAAGGGGTTCTGTTAAGGTAGGCGGTGTTGATGTAAGGGATTACGATATTGAGGCACTGCGTGACCAGGTTGCAATGGTGCTGCAAAAGAATGTCCTTTTTTCCGGTACCATTGCGGAAAATATTCGCTGGGGTAATGAAAAAGCAAGCGATGAAGAGGTTCAGCGGGTATGTAAGCTTGCACAGGCGGACTCCTTTGTGCAGGAATTCCCAAGAAAGTATGAAACTGTTCTTGATCAGGGAGGTACAAACGTATCAGGCGGACAGAAGCAAAGACTTTGTATAGCAAGGGCATTGCTTAAAAAACCTAAGATACTTATCCTTGATGACTCAACCAGCGCCGTTGATACCAAGACAGACAGTCTTATAAGAAAGGCTTTCCGTGAAGAGATACCTAACACTACCAAGCTCATCATTGCACAGAGAGTAAGCTCCGTTGAGGACGCAGACAGGATAATTGTGCTTGATGAAGGAAGGATAGCGGGAATAGGTACTTCGGAAGAGCTTTTAAAGACAAATAAGATTTATCAGGAAGTTTATTATTCACAGATGAAAGGAGCTGAGAAGTAATGTTCAGACCGACTAAATGGCAGGTTGCCAAGAGGCTTATGGGCTATGTTACGGGAATATACAGGCTGCAGTTTGTAATAGTGGTTATCTCCATTATAATCAGCGCCCTTGCATCCCTGGCAGGTCCCCTTTCGCTTATGTTTATACTTGATGATTTTGTTGTGCCTCTTATAGGCTCCCAGGATCCGGATTTCAGCGGTCTTACAAAGGCTGTTATTTTACTGGGTTGTCTGGATCTGGCAGGTGTAATTGCTACTTATGTGTATAACAGACTGATGGTTAATATCGGTCAGGGTGTACTTAAAAAGGTCAGGGACGATATGTTTGAGCATATGCAGACTCTGCCTATAGGTTATTTTGACAGACGTGCCAACGGTGATATAATGTCACTTTACACAAACGATACCGATGCACTCAGGCAGATGATAAGCCAGAGTATACCTATGGGTCTCTCCTCACTTGTAAGTGCCACGGTTACCTTTATTGCAATGGTCAGCATTAATCTGCCCCTTTCTCTGCTTGCTATCGCTATGATAGTGGTAATGACTTTTGTCACAAGGAAAATAGGCAGCAGAAGCGGTTACTTCTTCGTTGAGCAGCAGCTTGATATAGCTAAGGTTACGGGCTTTATTGAAGAGCATATGGCAGGTCAGAAGGTTATTAAAGTCTTTAACCACGAGGAAAAGACAAAAGAAGAGTTTGATAAGATCAACAATGAACTTTGCAACAGTGCGGATAATGCAAACCACTATGCAAACATAATGATGCCTATTATTGCTAACCTTGGTAACTTGCAGTACGTGCTTACCGCTATGATAGGCGGTATCCTTGCCATACTTGGTGTAGGCGGTGTTACCGTAGGTGTTATGGCGTCTTATATGCAGTTTTCAAAGAGTTTTAACCAGCCTTTTGCTCAAATTTCAAACCAGTTTAATGCTATCGTTATGGCTCTTGCTGGTGCTGAGCGTATCTTTGACATGCTTGATGAAAAGCCTGAGGTTGATGAAGGTAAGGTTACTCTTACCAGAGTTAAGGTTAATTCCGACGGCAGCATGACTCCTTGCAGTGAGCGTACAGGTACATGGGCATGGCAGATCCCAGATGATAAGGGCGGCTATACACTTAAGCGTATGATGGGTGATGTAAGGTTTTTTGATATGAGCTTTGCATATGATGGTAAAAATATCGTACTTCACGACCTTTCACTTTTTGCAAAACCGGGTCAGAAAATTGCCTTTGTAGGTTCCACAGGTGCAGGTAAAACCACCATTACGAATCTTATCAACAGGTTTTACGATGTTACGGAGGGACGTATTGAGTACGATGGTATAAATGTTAATGATATTAAAAAGTCATCCCTTAGAAAATCCCTTGGTATAGTATTGCAGGATACTCACCTTTTCAGCGGTACTATTATGGAAAATATCCGTTACGGTAAGCTTGACGCTGCCGACGAGGAAGTATATGCGGCAGCTAAGCTGGCAAATGCCGACAGATTTATTGAGCTGCTTCCAAAGGGTTATGATACGGAGCTTACTTCCGACGGTGAGGAACTGAGCCAAGGTGAAAGACAGCTCCTTGCCATTGCAAGGGCGGCGATTGCCAACCCTCCAGTGCTTATTCTTGATGAGGCTACCTCAAGCATTGATACCCGTACCGAAAGCATTGTTCAGAAGGGTATGGATGAGCTTATGAAGGGCAGAACGGTATTTGTAATAGCTCACAGACTTTCAACCATCCGAAACAGTGACGCCATTATGGTGCTTGACCACGGCAGAATAATCGAGCGTGGCGAACATGAAGAACTGCTTAAGGAAAAGGGTACTTACTATCAGCTTTATACAGGTGCCCTTGAGCTTGATTAATAATAGGGGATTGCTGGTTTTATCCCACAAAAGACTCATTCCGGCTAAAGGTTTGAGTCTTTTTTTGTTAATAATATTGTAATTGTATATCAAATGTAATATAATATTATCTATGAAATAAGGCAGCAAATACTGCAGTATAATGAATACATCAGAGAAAGGTAAAAAATGTTATGGAGAGAGTGTATGTGGATAAGGTTATAAAACCGTTTTTGGTAATGTTTATTATTACTCTATTGCTGGAGATTTTTGTTTTTAATTTTCGCTTCTGGCAAAGCTTGGGATATGATTTCACCCCTATCAGCGAAACCGCAATAGGTGAGGGACTTGTGGAAAATGAGGACGGAAGCTTTACCTTCAGCGGCAAGGCAAATTCCTACATTGAGTTTGGCTATGTGAATATGGAGATGGACAACCTCTATTTAAGCATATCCCGCACGGATGGAGAACCCTACAGGCAGTATGTGCGTATTGATATTGCGGATGAGGGCAGTGAGGTATATTACAGCCTGCCTGAGCGTGAGGTGGTGTCCTCTGTTGAGCGAAGCAAATATATAAAATTCAATGCCAACGGCGTTGTTAAAAAAATGCGAATTAATCTTGAGCCGGAGACCGTCTATGACCTTGGTATGAAGGCAGTGGGTACGAATGATCAAGAGTATAACATTAATATTGACAGTGTGCAGATCAATAAAAGTGTGCCCTTCTTTTTTGTACCCCTCAGGGTGCTTGGGATTCTGCTTGTGCTGATGCTTATTTACAGCCTCAGATACAATACCTATGCCTATAATTACAGGCTTGACCCTGCCTCCAAAGGGCAGAGGGCAGCGTTTGCGGCTTTAATAGCAATTAACATACTTTTTGCTGTTTTTATTTACTTTAGCAATAAGTTTTATTTTTATTTGGACAGGGATGTTTATTCCAATCTGGCACAGGCACTTTTGCAGGGACATTTTGACCTGCCTATGCTGGAACCTTCCCAAGGACTTTTGGATATGTCAAACCCCTATGACAGCAACTTAAGAGGCAGTCTGGGAGTGGAGTATTACTGGGATTATGCCTTTTTTGAAGGCAAGTATTACGTATACTTTGGCATAGTGCCCTGCCTGTTGCTGTTCCTGCCTGTAAGGGCGCTGTTGGGGATAGATCTGCCTGTTAATCTGGCGATGCTTATTTTTACGATTATATACATTATTGTTGGCTTCAGGTTTATCTATGCTATGGCAAAGCGTTATTTCAAACGAATACCTTTTGTTACCTTTCTTATGATGGCGGAGCTGTTTGTATTCTGCTCAGGGCTCACCGCTGCTCTTTTCAGAAACGACCTCTATGCTATCCCGGGCATTACCGCACTTACCTTTACCATGCTTGGTATCGACCTGTGGCTTTCGGGCATTGATCGTCAGGGAAATGTGTTGAGCAGGACTAAACTGCTGCTTGGCTCCCTGTGTATGGCGCTTGTGGCAGGATGCCGCCCCCAGCTTCTGGTGGGTTCCTTCTTTGCAATATTTATCTTTATGAGGACTGTATTTGCAAGACGTGCCATGTTTGCGAAAAATAAGGACAGCCTTATAAATACCGTTGTCTTTGTGCTGCCTTATGTTGTGGTTGCCGCCTTCCTTATGTATTACAATTATGCCCGTTTTGGCTCGGTGTTTGACTTCGGTGCAAACTATAATCTGACTACAAACGATATGACAGAGAGAGGCTTCAGGCTTGACCGTATTCCCTATGGTATCTTTATGTTTCTCTTCCAGTTTCCGAAGATTACAAGCCGTTTCCCTTTTCTTAATCCTTGTGACAATTTTACCCGGTATATGGGTGTTACTATTTACGAATGTGTTTACGGCGGTTTGTTTGTTATTATGCCGGTGCTGCTGTGGAACTTTGCAGCCTACTTCGGTAAAACAAAGCGATTTTTAAGGCGCAGGAAGCTTTTTGGGGCTATACTTATTTGCCATATATTTGCACTTATTATTCTGGTTGCGGATATAAATATGGCAGGCATAGTTTTCCGTTACGGTATTGACTTTACATGGCTGCTTATTCTGCCTGCCTTTGCCGTTTATCTCTGCCTTGATGAAAGGTATAAGGGGGATATGCTTAAAAGGCATAGGGTGAAGTTTGCGGCAGCGTTTATGATTTCTATGCTTTGTAATATACTTATCGTATTTATGAGTTATCGCAGCTACAGTATGGATTATTCAAATCCTACGGTGTATTATTCTATAATGTATGCACTGCAGTTCTGGATGTAGTAAATAAATGAAATAATTATTGTAGGCGGCAATATAAATGGCAATAAAATTATAAACAATAAAGATGAGAAAACCGTTTTAAGCATAATTCAGGAAAATCCTAAAATCACAGAAAAAACATAAGCAATAAATCGGGATTAAATAAACGTAAGATTGCCGGAGTTATAAAAAGACTGAAAGAAAAAGGCATCATTACTCATGAAGGCTCATCAAGAAGCGGGTATTGGAAAATAAACGATTGCTCTTTGCCGTAAAAATTTACGCTTTGTCCACATCAACTATCCTGCGCAGAAATGCGTAACAGATCATTAATACTTTAATACAGTAAAAACAATAGGCTGCTGCAAAATAACTTTATGTTTTGCAACAGCCTATTATTTATAAACATACTTGCTTTAGGAATGCTTTGGTTTTTGCTTGGTTCTGTAATTATTTTATTGTTAAACGAATTGCATAATACAAAATTTGCTTTCAAACAAATATTAAAATCCATAAAAATTTGGTTTCTTCATTTCTTTTATAATATTAATAAGTATATCGAGTTGACCATCTTTAAGACCTTTTGATTCGGATAAAAGTTCGGATGTTTTAGAGGGGTCAAGACAGTCTGTATCAAAAAACTCCGCAGGTGTTATCTCAAGATATTCGCATATATAAAAGAACATAGCCATTGATGGAAGATTAACGCCGTTTTCTATATTATTGATATAACCGGCACTTTGTCCTATCGAAAGGCTCATATCTCTTGCGGAAACGCCTTTATTAGTTCTTAGAATAGATAATCTTTTTGCGAATTCTTCTTTCTTCATGGGATAACACCTCCTTTATCAATAATTATACTATATAGACTCTCCAAAACTAACTAAACCATTCATCAATTATTGTTGACATATCTAAAATAATTAGATAAAATATCCTTAAATATAAATTTGAAATAGACAGGGGTTTTTTTATTGAATGAAAAGTGTTGTTGCTTTACGGGGCACAGGAAGATAGACAATGATAAAAAGGAAAAAATAAGGGCAGAGCTTAAGAATATACTTACAGGGCTTATAGAGGAAGTCTGCACCTGTTTTTATGCCGGAGGAGCTTTGGGCTTTGACACTATTGCCGCCTTAACCGTCCTTGAATTAAAAAAATCATATCCGGATATCAGGCTTATACTTGTTTTCCCTTGCAAAAGTCAGACTAAGGGATGGAATATAAAGGAGATTGCTATTTACAAGTACATAAGACTGCGCTGTGATAATTATGTGTACACCTCTGAAAAATATACCTCGGGCTGTATGCACAAAAGGAACAGGTATCTTGTGGATAACAGCAGTATCTGTGTTTGTTATCTTACAGGCAGCAGGGGCGGAACGGTTTATACCGTAAACTATGCACGGCAGCAGGGTCTTAAGGTAATTAATATTGCCGATTCGGTTTAGGATTGTCACTGCAAAAATATGGTTGCAATCTCCTTTTTTATGGTATAATTAATTGATATAAATGAAAATAAGTTTTACATCCGCTGAAGTTTTCTTAACCCCAAAACTTTTTAACGCAGATAAATTTATTTTTGAAAATTTCAATTAAATATAGGTTTTGGTAAAACCTATGTGTAAAATCTTTTTCTATGTTACCGCAACATAAATATGCTTTTTCTTTTCCCTTAATCCCACAAAAGGGATTCCTACTTTTCTGCGAGAAAAGTAGGCAAAAGCACCGCTACTTCCGAAAGCGCGGAGCACGGCTTAGGGGCGGGAACGCCGCCCCTAAGAACCCTTATTTCATCGTTCAGGCATTTGCCTTAATTTTTTTAACGCCGCCTGTTTTATAGGCGGCTAAAAATTGCGGCAAATGCTTTTGTTGGAATTTTAAGTGGTTGTTTTTGTTAGGTAGATTTCTTTTACCGATAGGAGGGGCATTAAATTATAAGTTTAGTTGTTATTGTTAGGTAGTTTTCTTTACCTGTAAGTAGTGTAATAAATTATAAGTTAAGTTGTTTTTATTGAATTTAACTCTAATAAAAAAATAACAGTTATCTGTTGATAACTATTTTATACAAATATTCAGGATAAACTAACTTAACAGTAACCTTTTGCCTAAAAATGATATATGAACTTCGGGCAAACTAAAACAAGCTAACAATAACAACCAACTAAAATCCCAACAAAAGCATTTGCAAAGATTTTTAGCCGCCTATGCAACAGGCGGCGTCAAGAAAATCAGCGCAAATGCCTTAGGGACAAAATAAGGGTTCTTAGGGGCGGCGTTCCCGCCCCTAAGTCGTGCTCCACGCTTCGAAATTAGTGGCGCTTTTGCCTACTTTTTTCGTAGAAAAGTAGGAATCCCATTTGTGGGATTTAAGGGAAAGTAAAAGATAGCAGATTTATGTTGCGATAGTGAAAAAAAGATTTTACCCATAGGTTTTACAAAAACCTATAATCTATTATCATATACAAAGGAGATTTTTTTCTGATATGGATAAGCTTAGCTATGCAAAGGAATTAATAAATTTTATTGACGGCAGTCCCTGTACCCCATGGGCGGCTCACAATGCAATTAATATGCTTAAGTCAGCAGGTTTTGAAAAGTATAAGGGTGAGCTTAAGCAAGGGGGAAAGTATTACTTTACACGTGGCAATGGGGTAGCTGCGGTTATTGTGGGCAGCGGTGGACTGCGTATCGGAGCGGCACATCTTGACTCTCCTGCCCTTGTGCTCAAGCCTGCTCCCGAACTTATCTCGGAGGGGCATTATGTACGGCTTAACTGTGAGGTATACGGTGGCGCAATACTCTCTACATGGCTTGACAGACCATTGGGAATTGCAGGCAGGGTGGCTGTTGAAAGCGGTGGTCTTATGCCGGAGGTGAGGCTTTACAAAAGCAATCGTCCTCTTTGCATAGTACCGAATTGTGCTCCACACCTTAACAGGGAAATAAATTCGGGTTTTGCTTACAACAAGCAGAGGGATATGCTGCCGATTTTTTCACTTAATCCCGAGGAACGTATTTTGGACACTGTGGCAGCCGAACTTGGTGTATCAACGGAGGATATACTTGACTGTGAGCTGTATTGCTATGAGGCGGACGGCGGCTGCCTTATCGGTGAGGATATGTTAAGCTGCGGCAGACTTGACGACCTTATGATGAGCTATGCTTTGCTTAGAGGTATATGTGAGGCTGATGGCGGCAATACTTCCGTTGTTGTTCTGACTGATAATGAAGAGGTGGGCAGCCTTACTATGGGCGGAGCAAGAGGCGGCTTTGCTTATGAAGTGCTTAAGCTTGTACTCGATGGAGATTTGCGTACTTCCCTTGAGGGTACTGTGGCTATCTCCGCTGATATGGCACATGCCGTCAATCCTTCCCATCCGGAGCTGCACGAGCCTGTTTCAAGACCTTATCTTAACTGCGGTATGACACTTAAGCGTGCAGCGGATAAAAGCTACAGCACCGATGAAATAAGCGGAGCAGCATTTAAGCATATTTGCCGCAGCATCGGCATAGAATATCAGGAGTTCCTGAATCCATCGGACAAGCGGGGAGGAACTACCATAGGTCCTATGTTAAGTGCGGCTTTGGGTATACACACGGCGGATATAGGTGCGCCTCTCATTGCCATGCATTCAATCAGGGAGCTTGGTGGCACTGGGGATGCATTGGACGTCTATAGGCTGTTTAAAGGTTATTTTGAACTGTAATTAAACTAATAATAAAATGGTTGTATTAATCAGGCTTTAGTGTTATAATCATAAAATAAGTGGTGATTTGTCACCAAAAACAGTGATAACCATTGGAGGAATGGCTA
>CALWRD010000175.1 GCA_944383875.1 uncultured Clostridia bacterium
CAGAGGTTACAACTCCGTTTTCAAGTCCCTCAAGGGTAGAAATGATTTTAAAAGTAGAACAGGGGGAATATCGTGTATTGCACTTTTCACTGTTGTAAATATCATAGCTGTTTTCATTGTAATTGTAAAATACTCCGCAGCCCTGAAAATCAGCAAAATACTCCGAAAAATCAACATCATTCATTTTTGCTGTGGTCTCAACTTTTTCGGTTGTATTTTCAGTTGTATTTTCAGTTGTGTTTTCAGTTGTGTTTTCGGTTTCGGTCAATGAGGTAGTATTTTCATTTTCCGCATTACATCCCACACAGCCTACAGTCAACATTCCCGTTAATAATATACCGAATAATTTTTTCATAATAATCGCTCCTTTAATATTACGTTTGTAGTACGTGTATATATTACACTAGTAATATTAAGTTGTCAACAGTTTTTTTCAAAAATTTTGCTCTAAAACCTATTTATTTTTTTAAACCTGTTTAGTAATTAGTCGGTATATATGCCAACTTGGTATTTAGTCAGAGTTCCATTTCAATTCAAACTCTTCACAATTATTTTCATCCATGGATTTGGAGGAAATCCTGAATCCTTCTCTTAAATAGAATTTCAAAGCTCGGCTGTTTTTTTCATAAACATGAAGTGAAAGGGAAGTATGGCTGCTTTTTATATAATCAAGCAGTTTCCTGCCAATACCTTGGGATTGATATGACTGCTCTACAAAAATACCCGCAATATATGAGTCTGCAAGTCCGATAA
Organism: uncultured Clostridia bacterium; assembly: GCA_944383875.1. GTDB lineage: Bacteria > Bacillota > Clostridia > Lachnospirales > CAG-274 > CALWRD01. The sequence goes on from CALWRD010000175.1 coordinate 754, forward strand.
AACCGCAAATGGCATCTTTACTTTCGTATACATATACTTCCGCCTCTTCAATCGCCCTTTTAACTTCATCAAAATTGCTTATCCAATATTCCCCGGGAATAAAACTATGGGCTGATATATTGGTATCAAGCCATATCTGCATAATTCTGTCTGAATCTTTCTTTTCGGCTTTCCTTATCATATTTACCTCGCTAATTTCAATTTACCGGAATATGTATATTTCAGGCTTTGCGCAACAGGTTGTTCGATCACTCTTCACGATGGATATACATTCGTAAAATATCATCTTCTTCGGTTCCATGAACACAGCATAAAAATTTCCAGTTGTATCGCTCGTAAAAAGAAGTATGTTCGGTAACAAGATAAAGAGTTTTTATGCCCTTTTCTTTCATATCATTACATACAAAGTCAAGCATTTTTCCCGCAATACCTTTACACCGATATTCTTCTTCAACGTATACCGCACAAACATTGGGCGTCAAATCCTTTCTGTTGTGAAAGTCGTTTTCAATGACGCCAAGTCCTGCTATAATCTTATTTTCATCCATTACCACATACCATTGGGGAACAGCAGTTTCACTGTTAATACAGCATTCCATACTTTCAAGATATTCCTCAAGGGGTACATCCCATTTTTTGGAAAACCACTTTGCCGAGATATTTTTCAGACTTGGATTATTACGTATTTTAATTATTTTATATTCGTTCATTTTAGTTAAAGCTTTCATATAAATAGATATTTGATTTCCGTCATAATGTATTTTTGACCCTTAGTAAACATTAAAGTATTTCCTTTGTAAAAAGTCCGTTTCTCATTACATCCCAAATTCCTTGGCATAGGTTACTTCTCCTCCGATGGATTCGGCATTTTCGTCAAGCTTAAGTATCATAAGGTTTTCGGAGGGAATACCCTCGGGTACTATTACGCCGAACTGTTCGGCAGGTAGATAGCCCACACGTGGATAGTAAAATTCACTGCCCAATACAAGGGAGTATTGATAGCCCAGCGCCTTTGCCTTTTTGTGCGCCTCATTCATTAAAGCTGTTCCCACTCCCTGCCTTTGAAATTCCGGTTTTACAGACAGAGGTGCCAAAGCCAGAACAGTATCATTCCCTATCTTTGCTTTGGAAAACATAATATGTCCTGCCAATTTCCCGTCAATTTCCGCAACCAGTGCCAGCTCCGGCACAAAATCATTGCCTTTTCTTAAAGCAATCACCAGATCCTGCTCGTTCCCGTCTGCGTGTTCCGCAGAGGCGAAGGCTTCTTTTATTAATTCATATATTTCCGTATAATCTGTTTCTCTCTCTTGCCGTATTATCATCTTACAGTCTCCTGTTCTATATAAATTTATCTTACAGTAAATTTTCAGTATTGGTATTCGGGCATAAGTTCCCCAAGTCTTAGGATTTTACCCTGATTGTTTATGATTATTTCTATGTCCTTTGCCTTTTCTCCAAGCTGCATCATAAATTCTCTGCATGCTCCGCAGGGAGGCATGACCTTTCCGTCCTCAAAAACTGCGCATACCATGACAGGCTCATATTCGCCCTTTGTAATCATAGTTGACAGGGGGTTCGTTTCCGCACAGATACGGAGGGGGCGGCTTGTGTGGGTACATGCCCCCGTGTATATGTTTCCTTCTTTGGTTAAAACGGCAGCGCCTACACTGCCCGTAAAAATATGCTCTGATACCTCATATGGTTTTATCACTTTAAATGCCGCATTATAAAGTTTTTCTGCCCTTTCGTTCATTTTTTACCTCCTGATTTCCACTCTAATGCACGTTTTTCCAGTTGCTTTACAAATTCATCCTTCCCGTCGCAGTATCCGTCTATGTCATAGGGAAACTTTGCCGCAAGTTCCTCTTTTAATTTTCCGTATAAACAGGCATCTTCGGAATGGGTACGCAGGTAATCACGCACAGCAAGATGTCGTTCAATATCTTTGGTGTTGTTTTTTTCAAAAATATGGATTTGATGGGTGCGCTCATCTCCGCCCTTCTTAAATATCGCCTACCCTTTATCCCAAATTCTCCCAGATATTCGTATCCGACTTTTTCAAATTCTTTTGCTAAGGCATCCACCTTATCTATATTATGCACCACAGGCATAATATCAATTATGGGTTTTGCTTTTAATCCCGGGACGGCTGTACTTCCTATATGAAAAATGTCAATGCATAAACTGCCCAGTATTTTTGCTATTAAATCCGCCTCTTTTTTAAATTCGGTTTCCCATTCGGGATTATATTCGGTGACAATAATGTGCTGGGGCATTGCAATTACCTCCTTTTCAGAGCCTGAGTCCCTTTATATCCTTAATCCGTGAAAAAATCATATTGCAGCTGCATTCCACCACGCCGGGGAGCTTGTCTACGGTGTTGTAAATCAAATTTTCCATTTCTTCATTTGAAGATGCCACTGCGTGTACGTGGAGCTTGCTCTTTCCGGTAACACGGTAAATCTGTGTTATAGTATCATTTTGACGCAGCAGTTCCGCAACTTCCGTAAACGTATCAGGGGCTGTTTCTATTTCAAAGTAGCAGGAAACCGCCCCGCTTATCTTCTGGGGATTGATTATTGTTGTATATTCCTCAATAATACCCTTTTCTTCAAGGGCTTGTACACGATTTTTTACGGCTACACGTGAAATTCCTATCTGTTGTCCTATGTCGGAATAGGACATTCTGGCATTTTGTATCAGCAGACTTACAATCTTCTGATCAAGCTCGTCAAGACCATCCAAAAACATAAGAGGCATCTCCTTTTCGTTTCATATATTATCTTGGACATTATACAATTTTTTACTTAAGCAAGTCAAGTTAAACGCAACTGTATTGTTGACATTTGACTAAGATTAATCTATAATAGATTGCGAATGTTAATTTGTAAATTTCGCATCGAAAGGAAAGGGGCGAGGTGCAAAATGAACTGACACAGGGACCCGTTATGAAATCAATGCTGCGCTTTGCAATCCCTATGATTTTGGGAAATCTTTTGCAGCAGTGTTATAATATTGCGGATACGCTGATAGTGGGAAAATTTCTCGGAGCGGATGCCTTGGCTGCCGTAGGCTCGGCATTTTCCCTGATGACCTTTCTTACCTCAATTTTGCTGGGACTTGCCATGGGAAGCGGCACGGTATTTTCCATGCGCTTCGGTGAAAAGGATGAGCATGGATTAAAGGAGGGTATTCTTGCCTCTTTTGTGCTTCTCGGTATAGTTACAGTAGTTTTGAATATTTTGATTTTTATTGGGATTGACCGGATTATTTGGGCGTTGCGCACTCCATCTGATTTGGTGGGCTTGATGAGGGAATATCTGATAGTGATATTTGCAGGACTTATAGGTATATTCCTTTACAACTTCTTTGCCTCTCTGCTAAGGTCACTGGGTAATTCCGTGGTGCCCCTTGTTTTTCTGGCTGTTTCCGCCTGCTTGAATATTGTACTTGACCTGTGGTTTGTGGTGGGCTTAAACCGTGGCGTAGGCGGAGCCGCAGAGGCAACGGTTATTTCTCAATACGTTTCGGGAATCGGCATTGCCCTTTACACGAAGGTAAAGTTTCCCGGACTGTTGAAACGGGATAAAAATGTCAGGCTGCGACTTAGCCGTGTTTTAGAAATCACAAGTTTTTCCGCATTGACCTGTCTGCAGCAGTCTATTATGAATTTCGGAATTCTGGCGGTGCAGGGTCTGGTAAACAGCTTTGGTACTACCGTTATGGCAGCCTTTGCCGCCGCTGTTAAGATAGACGCCTTTGCCTATCTTCCGGTGCAGGATTTCGGCAATGCCTTTTCTGTTTTTGTTGCTCAAAACTTTGGGGCTAAGAAGCCTGAACGAATAAAAAAGGGTATATGTATAGCGGTTATTACCTCCGTAACTTTCAGTCTTTTTGTTTCACTGTGCGTCTTTGCTTTTGCAAAACCGCTGATGATGCTGTTTATAGATGGGGAAGAAAGGTTGGTTATCGCAGAGGGCGTCCGCTATCTTCGCATTGAAGGTTCCTTTTATTTTATGATCGGAGGTTTATTTTTGCTCTACGGTCTGTATCGTGCAATCGGTAAGCCCGGCATGTCTGTGGTTCTTACGATTGTATCCCTTGGCACACGTGTGGCTTTGGCTTATGCCCTTGCGGCTGTTCCTGCCATTGGGGTGATGGGGATATGGTGGTCCGTGCCCATAGGTTGGTTTTTGGCAGATGCACTGGGGGTAGGATATTATTTTGCGAAATATAAAAAGGCGGTGGATTAAACCGCCTTTATTTCGTGTATTTTTGCTGTGCAAAATGGTATCGACCTTCTGTTTAATCAGCAACAAAACCATTTAATTTCTCTCTTTCGTTTCCTTAATTAGTGAATACATTTTCATATCGACTATCTTCCCATTTTTAACGGCGTTTTGTCGTAATATTCCTTCACAGACAAACCCGTTTTTCTCAAGTACTTTACAGGAGGGGGTGTTATAAGAAAAGGGTTCCGCAAATATCCTGATTATATCCGTGTTTTCAAACACGTACCGACATATTTGGTTTACAGCCCATGTACCTATTCCTTTGCCCCAAAACAATTCGCCTATGTAATATCCAAGTTCCCCTGTTCTATAGTGGATGTTATCCTGTCGGATTATACTTATACTGCCGCAAAGTCGGTTGTTTGCAAAAATCGCAAATGCAAAGGTTGTATTTTTATCCGCATTTAAAATGTTATTTATAAAAAACTCTGCATCGGTTTTGGTATAGGGGTAAGGAATACCATCCCTTAAATTATCCTGTATTTTTTTGTTGTTGATGATTTCGGTAAGTTCTTGGACATAGTCTGACTTCCATTGCCTGAGTTCCAGTTTCATATAACTAACCCTTCCGTAAATTACTGCTTTGATGCTTTTACAAGCAGCATCATAGGTCTGCGCATTTCATCCTTCATACCGGGAATATTCATCATTTCCTTTGGAGGCATTGCCTCTTCGACTGCTTCTATTTTAAATCCGGTTGAAATTAAGCCCATTAAAATCTGTGTCAGTGTATGGTGCTGCTTAACAACGGTTTGATCTAGGAACATGGTTTTCCTCTCTCCGGGATAGTAATAGTTATCAATGGGGCAGTACAAAGCATTCCCTTTTTCATCATATATCCAACTCTGATTGATACCTGCCGTAAATACAGGGTGTTCTATGTTAAAGAGAAAAATTCCCCTGTGTTTTAAAGTGGTGAATACCTTGCGATAAACTTCATCTATATCCTTAATATAGTGCAGTGCCAGGTTTGAAACCACCAAGTCAAACTTTTCTGCGGGATAATCATATTCGTTTATTCCGCATAAGGAATATTGTATTGATGGATGAGAGTTTCTCTTTAGGGCTTCCGCTATCATTTTTTCACTTAAATCAATGCCGAGTACGGATGCCGCACCGTTATCAGCGGCATATTTACAGTGCCAGCCGTATCCGCAGCCAAGATCCAGTACAGTTTTGTTCTTCAGGTCGGGGAAAAGGGGTTTCAGCTGATGCCATTCTCCGGCAGCCTCCAGTCCCTTTTTGCTTCTTTCCATATCTGCATATGCTTTAAAAAAATCTTCGTTGTCATAAATACCGCTCATTTTATTATCTCCGAAATATAGTTTATAGTGATTTTACTGTTTATTTAAATTTAAGTAATGCATATCCGATGGTTATTGCAAAACAATTATAGCATATCGCTTTCAGGCTGTATATATCAAAAAAATACGTTTAAACTGAAAAAGCACCAATGACCTGCAAAATGTAATGCAGACATCGGTGCCATAATTTTGAAAATTTAATTATCCGTATATTTATCTTCCTGTTTTTTACTACGATATGCAAGGAGTTTATCGGCTGCGAACCAGACTATAACGTATGTAGGCACAAAGCTGACGATAAACTCGATTACATCCCTGCCTACGCTGCCGTTACGGACATATGATATAATAAAGTAAACGACAAGGGAGGCAATAATGGTTACCATAAGATTTTTCAAGGTACGCTTTCCCGCATAGCCGTTTTTAAGCCCCTTTACCGCACAGCATACAAACATATATACACTGGAAAACACCAGTATAACAAGCTCTGTCATACAGTAAATCGCATCCCATTTAAGCAGGGCAAGCTTAATGATTATTGATGCGGATGCAATTAAAATAATAAGGGGTACAAGACCGGCGTAAATCTTGCGGTATTCTGATTTAATACGTTCGTCCATAGTTATTCCTCCTCATTCCAAAACA
>CALWRD010000176.1 GCA_944383875.1 uncultured Clostridia bacterium
ATAGAGTATTTTTCTTATCAGGAAACTATGATGATTATCTCTAACTATCCGCTGTATTATCAGCACAAGCATAGCCATGAACAGCTTATTGATAAGATTGATGTTGTGACAAATGAGTATATGGCAAGTGCATACAGTTTCAGCACTTCGCAGCTTGAAAATGTTATAAATGAATGGTTTGTCAGACATGTATTTTTGGATGATAAAATGTTTGCGGATTTCTATAAAAAAAGAAAAGGCTAATTTAAAATATGCAAAAAGGTCACACCTTTAAATTAGGGGGAGAGGAGTAATGAGCCGATTTTAATTTAAGGCTTGATTTAATTTCAAATAGTGTTATTATAATGTATATAGTTTTAGCTAAGTTAAGGGAGGCTGTTATCTATGAAAAGTGATATAGAAATAGCACAGGAATGTGTGCTTGATCCGATTACTGCCGTTGCGGATAATTTCGGAATACCCAGTGATGATTTGGAGCTTTACGGCAAATATAAGGCAAAAATATCCGATGAGCTTTATGATAAGGTAAAGAATAATAAAGATGCCAAGCTTGTGTTGGTAACCGCTATTAATCCAACTCCGGCAGGTGAAGGCAAAACCACGACAACAATTGGGCTTGCGGACGGACTTAATCGTTTAGGTGTAAAAACCATTGTTGCACTCAGAGAACCATCTTTAGGTCCTTGTATGGGTGTCAAGGGCGGTGCGGCAGGAGGCGGTTACGCACAGGTAGTACCTATGGAAGATATTAATCTTCATTTTACGGGTGATATTCATGCCATTACCACTGCTAACAATCTGCTTGCATCTATGATAGACAATCATATTCATCAGGGTAATTTGCTTGATATTGATACAAATCATATTACATGGAAAAGAGCTGTTGATTTAAATGACAGAGTACTTAGGGATGTTGTTGTGGGTCTTGGTGAAAAAAACGGCGTAACACGTGAAGACGGCTTTATGATAACTGTTGCTTCCGAGATCATGGCAATAGTCTGTCTGGCTGAAAATATTAAGGATTTAAAAGAAAAGTTGGGTAAAATAATTATTGGTTATAATAGATCCGGAAAGCCCGTAACTGCCAAGGAGCTTAAAGCGGACGGTGCAATGACAGCATTGCTTAAGGACGCAATTAAACCTAACCTTGTACAAACTCTTGAACATCATCCGGCTATTATTCATGGTGGTCCTTTTGCCAATATTGCCCATGGATGTAATTCCGTCAGAGCTACAAAAACAGCTATGAAGCTTGCGGATGTTGTTGTCACCGAAGCGGGATTCGGCGCTGACCTAGGTGCAGAGAAGTTTTTTGACATTAAATGCCGTAAGGCGGGTTTAAAGCCTGATGCAGTTGTGCTTGTAGCAACTGTCAGAGCCCTTAAATATAATGGCGGTGTTCCAAAAACTGAACTTGCAGAGCCTAATCTTGAAGCCGTTAAAAAAGGCTTTGTGAATCTTGAAAAACATATTGAAAACCTTCACAAATTTGGTGTGCCGGTTGTTGTTACTTTAAATAATTTTGTAACCGATACAAAGGAAGAGGTTGACTTTATACGCTCCAAGTGTGAGGATCTCGGTGCAAAGTTTGCACTTTCCGAGGTATGGGCAAAAGGCGGCGAAGGTGGTGCCGAACTGGCAAATAAGGTCATGGATACACTTAATAATAAGGTAAGCAATTTTAAACCTATTTATGATGAGAATGACAGTATTGTCAATAAGATAAATACAATATGTAAAGAAATATATGGAGCAGACGGCGTTGAATTTTTACCAAAAGTAAAAAAGGAAATTGCAAAGCTTGAGGAACTTGGGCTTGACAAAATGCCTGTTTGCATAGCTAAGACCCAATATTCATTAAGTGATAACGCCAAGCTTTTGGGAAGACCTACGGGATTCACCGTTACAATAAAAGAAGTACGTGTCAGTGCGGGAGTCGGTTTCATTGTAGCTCTTGCCGGAGATGTTATGACTATGCCGGGACTGCCTAAGATACCGGCAGCGGAAAATATTGACGTTGACGACAACGGCAGAATAATAGGATTATTTTAAAATAAGTAGGTGCGAAGATGAGATTAAAAAAAATACTTGCCCCCTTTTTTGTCGGCATTATGTTGGTTACAGTGGGAGGAAGTTTTTCAGGCTGTTCAAATATCAACTCGCAGGATAGTTATGCTGTGGGTGAAAATGTGGGCAATACCTGCGGCAACATAACCAATTTAGGTGCGGTTGCACAGGTCGGAGATCAGCTCTACTATCAAAACAGTGATGATGGATTAAAGATCTATACTTCAAATGTTGATGGATCCGATCCTGTTAAGCTGAATGATGTACAAAGTTACTTTATTAATGTAACAAAAGATTATATTGTTTATGCAAATGCGGATGATGATTTTCATATTTACAGGATGAATAAGGACGGCAGCGAAAATACTAAGCTAAATGATGTACAAAGCTATTATATCAATGTTGAAAACGATGTCATTTATTATTCAAACTGGAGTGATGAAAATAAGCTTTATCGTATGAATATTGACGGAAGTGAAAATACGGCAATTAATAATGATCAGGCGTATTATATAAATGTTGACGGCGGCAAAATATATTATTCCAATTGGAGTGATGGTGCAAAACTGTACTCAATGGATACAGACGGTCAAAATAAGCTGAAACTTACGGAATATGCTTGTCAATATGTCGTTGCAGACGGTGATTGGATTTATTATTCACGTTGGGAGGATCCACAAACTTCTCAAGAGGATAATCCGGAGGACAGATATTTGTGCAGAACAGCAAAGGATGGATCTTCGGAGGAAGTAATCAGAGAGGCTGCAAGCGGAGATATAAATGTTTACAACGACAAGATTTATTTTACTGATTGGACAACAAACGTGATTTGCAGAGTTAACACTGACGGCACAGAATTTGAGCAGCTTACGGATGAGTATGGAACGTATATCAATCTGGCTGCCGATAAATTGTACTATATAGTATTTGACGATGATTACAATCCATCACTTAAAAGTATTTCTGTAAGTTGAAAGGGGAAGAAAAATGGCAGGTATTATTGACGGAAAAAAAATCTCTCAGGAGATAAAGGATGAAGTAAAAGAAAAGGTAGAGCAGCTCAGTAAGAAAGGTATTCAACCTTGCCTTGCGGTTATATTGGTGGGAGATGACCCCGCAAGTCAGGTTTATGTCAGAAACAAAAAGAGGGCTTGCGAATATTGCGGAATAAAGTCATTAAATTATGAACTTCCGGAAGAAACTACCGAGAAAGAGCTGCTTGCTCTTGTTGATGAGCTTAACAACAGTAAAGAGTGTAACGGTATCCTTGTGCAGCTTCCTTTGCCAAAGCATATAGATGAGAATAAAGTCTTGCTTAAAATAAAGCCGGAAAAGGATGTAGATGGTTTCCATCCATACAACGTGGGCTTACTCAGCATAGGAAAAGCTGATCTTAAGGCGTGTACACCGGCAGGCTGCATTGAGCTGATTAAGAGGAGCGGCGTTGATATAACAAGAAAAAATTGTGTCGTAGTAGGCAGAAGCAATATTGTGGGTAAGCCTGTTGGTATGCTTTTACTATCTGAAAACGGTACAGTGACTACTTGCCATTCAAAGACCAAAAATATGTCTGAGATATGCAAATCAGCTGATATTTTGGTTGTAGCTATCGGAAAAGAAAAGTTTATTAAAGCGGATATGGTAAAGGAAGGCGCAGTTGTAATTGATGTAGGTATCAACCGTATGGAGAACGGAAAGCTTTGCGGTGATGTGGATTTTGCCGAAGTTGAAAAGAAAGCTTCTCTCATTACCCCTGTACCCGGTGGAGTTGGACCTATGACCATAGCTATGCTTATGAATAACTGCCTTATAGCTTGCAAGAAGCAAAATATGTAATGCAGTGAATTATTTAGGACATAAACATCATTATTTGGACTTTATAAATATCGAATATGATGTTTATGTCCTTTTTTTGCAAAAAATAGGATAATTAATACTAATTGTATTTGCTTATATTTGTAGATTGTTTATAATTATATTATAGGGTATGGTATGTGTGTTAATAGATTGGCTTAACTTAATAGTATGAACGATATTAATCAGGAGGAGATCGAGATGACAAATATAACAGAGGATGACATTTATAAAATTGATATAATTTTGGAGAAAAGTAAAATAGATAAAACTGCATTTTTTATAATACTTAAGCTGCTTCATATAACCGAACGTAAAACAGAATATAAAGTATTAAACCATATCATTAACTTAAATAATGATGAACTGGCTGAAATGGCTGAAGCGATTAAAAAACTCAAAAAGGAGTAAATTATATTTACATAAACAACACCGCCGATTTGTTTTTAAACAGTCAGCGGTGTTGTTATATAAAAAGGGGGATTTTTATGAAGTATATTTAAACATTAGCAACAGTGGTTTGTTCCGTAGATTGCATATCTTCATTTGGCATTTGTCTGCCACGCCCGCCACCTTTGCCAAAGCCGGAATTTCGTGTGCCGGTTGTAGTTACCTTATCACTTATTGTTATTTCGCTGACAGATGACTGACCTGTAATACTGCCGCTTACAGCAAAACCGCTGTCACTGAGTTCTCCGCTGTAGGAGCCTCCTGTGTTAAGGGTAAGTGTATCTCCGTTTTCCATTGACTCTGATCCCACGGTTAAACAACTTATATTTTTAACAGGGGTAAATGCAGCAATGACATTTCCGCTTTCGTCGGTTATGCTGACCAAGGTGTTGGCCGATATATTAAGTCCGTACCAAGTGACCGAATATCCTTCGGATGAACTGTCAGGTAACTCTGTCATACCATCGCTGCCGTAAGCAATAAGTGTTCCACCGTTATAGGCAATAGATGTTCCGCTGTCCAAAGCGCCGTTGCCGCTGTTGTCCGGACCGCTTACAACGACAGTACCTCCGTTGAAGTTAATTGAACCATTGGAGTCAATTCCGTCGCCTCCGGCATTTACATATACAGTTCCGCCGTTGATGTTTATGATACAGTTTTCATTTACATCCATAGCACCGAAACCCATATTTCCGTCGACCGGTCGTTGATGTTCTGGTCTTTGATTAAAATTTTCCTCTGTATCAGCTGAATCGGTGGTTTGAGATTCGCTGCTTTGAGGTCTTTCGGGAGGATTTCCTTTCATATTATTTTCAGGTGGCTCGCCCATAGGGGGATTTCCATCCGTATTGTTTTGGGATGATTCTTGAGAAGGTGGCTCGGGCATCTCTGAATTGCCGGAAGGATTTGAGGAAGTGTCCTCAGTCCTATTTTCAAATGTCGGTGTCTCAGATGTCTCATTTCCGTCTGAAGCATTGATACCATCATCATCTGAGTTTACTTTAATGTCGCCGTCATTAATTGTCACTACAAGCCCTTCAAGCCCTTCATAGCAGTCGGTAACGTCAATTACACCGTTATTAATCACAAGCTCGTTGTCCGCATGAATTCCGTCATCACCTGACGAAAGAGTGAAGGTTCCGTTTTCAATGGTACAATTATTGTTGGCATTAATAGCATCATCTTGTGCAGTAACGGTCAACGTACCACCGTTAGCTGTAAAGTCCGTTTCGCAATTAATTCCTTTACCGATTACGTCTAAGGTATATGTTCCGTCATTCATAACTATATAGCCATCAGATGATTTTATACCGTCATCTTCTGAAGTAATGTTTACATTGCCTCCGTTAAGTTCTACATAGTCCTTACCCTTTATGCCATTGTTAACAGCGGATATTGTAATGGTTGAACCATTTATCTTTACCTCATCGCTGCCGGCGATTCCATCTTTGTAATTTCCTGTTACAGTCAGCTCTCCGTCGCCTTTTATGGTAATGCGGTCAGAACCGTAAATGCATGCGTCCTCTCCGCTTTCTGTAAAGGCATCGGAATATACCGTGGCATCGGCAAGAGTATTTGTACTGCCCTCAGGTATTTCTATCGACATATCGCCTTGGAGAGAATATATAGCAGACCCCGTTGAGCTTGATATATTGCAGTTGTTAAGTACCAACTCAACGTCGCCGTCCTGACTGTTTACAACAATACATCCGTCCGTTAAAGTGCCTGTAAAGGTATAGGTACCGGAATTTGTTATTGTAAGTGTATTACCGTCTATTGTAATACCGCTGCTGCTTGCTGTACTGCCGTTATCGCTAAGTGTAATATCTACACTGTGATCGGCAACGTTGTCATTTTCCGTATCGGCTTGATCGTTGGCAGAGGCAGTGCAGGCTGATATGGAAACAGCGGCAACAAACAAAGCTGATATAGCTGTAATTTTTGATATGATTACCTTGTATTTCATGGCAAAGCTCCTTTCGTTTTGATATGTATATCTTAACCGTATAAAATTAAAGTATCATTAAATAAGTATTTAAGTTTGTTAAAAAACTGATTTAAACAAATTAAAAAGATAAGCTCTATGTGCAATAATGACATAAAGCTTATCTTTAAGTTTAATGCTGTATATTTTAACCTTTATGGTTTAAAACCATTGGAATTTGTTCAATTATATCACTTGCCAGAACTCCATACACAGAAAGCTTTTCTTCAGCAAGTTCTCCCGCTTTTCCGCTTATATAGCAT
>CALWRD010000177.1 GCA_944383875.1 uncultured Clostridia bacterium
CAAAGGCTGATGTATCATAATCTCAGCGTTTGGCAGAGCATATCTTTTACCCTTTGCACCACCCGCAAGAAGAAAAGCACCCATGCTTGCAGCCATACCTAAGCAGATAGTTGATACATCCGGTTTGATATACTGCATTGTATCGTATATAGCCATACCTGCCGTTACCGATCCCCCCGGACTATTAATATAAAGGTTAATATCCTTATCCGGATCTTCTGCCGCAAGGAAAAGCAACTGTGCAACAACAAGGCTTGAAGTGACATCGTTTACTTCTTCACCGAGGAATATAATTCTATCTTTTAACAGTCTTGAATAAATATCATATGAGCGTTCGCCTCTGTTAGTTTGCTCAATTACCATTGGTACTAAACTCATAAAAAACCTCCTGTTTTACCTTAAAATTTTAATTTTACGACAAATATATCTCCTGAACAGGCATATATTTTGTGTCTATATATATGTTAAATAAGAGGAAGCCTCTAAAATAACAAGCTCCCTCCTATTTTTAATTAAATAAATGTCAAATTACTCTTTGGTTTCAACAGTTTCAGCCTCAGCTTCAACAGCGTTATCGCAAACAAATGTAATAGCCTTCTGAACCTGAAGATCCTTAACAATGTTCTTTCTGTCCTCATCCCTGATAGTTGAAGCAAGCTTTTCTGTATCCATATTGTAAGTTTTTGCAATACGCTCTATTTCAGCATTTACTTCATCATCAGTAATTTCAAAGTTTTCCTTAGCGGCAATAGCCTCAAGTACAAGTCTTCCCTTAACCTGCTTTTCACTTAAAGGTCTGTACGCATCACGCATAGCGTCCATGGTCTGACCCATATACTGAAGATAAAGTTCCATAGAAAGACCCTGTCTTGTTATGTTATACTCAAATTCACGGATTTTATTATCAATGTCAAGCTCAATCATTGGCTCGGGAACATCCATCTCTGCCATATCAATAAGCTTAGTAAGAAGTTCTTCCTGCTTTGCATTCTTAGCATGTTCAACCTTAGCAGCCAAAAGTTTGCCGGCGATTTCGTTTTTGTAATCATCAACATTTTCACAGTCGCTTGTATCCGCAACATAATCATCTGTAAGCTCCGGAAGTTCTTTATACTTTATATCCTTAATTTCTACTTCAAACTTAGCAGGCTTTCCGGCGAGATCCTTCTGACCGTATTCCTCAGGGAAAGTAACATTTACTTCAACATCATCACCGACATTTTTACCTATAAGCTGCTCTTCGAAAGTATCAATAAAAGAATGTGAGCCTATCTCAAGGTCATAATCCTCTGCCTCACCACCGGGGAAAGCCTCTCCGTCAATATAGCCCTTAAAGTCAATGGAAGCTATATCACCGTTCTGAATAGGTCTATCGGTAACTGTGATAATTCTTGCATTCTTTTCAAGATCTTTTTTAATCTCTGCGTCGATTTCTTCATCAGTTACTTCAGTATCTACCTTGGTAAAGGTAAGACCTTTATAGCCTTCAATCTTAACTTCAGGCTTGATGTATACTTCCGCTGTAAAAGCAACACCGTTATCATCAATAGACTCAATGTCTATTTCAGGCTTTGAAACAACATCAAGATCATTTTCCTTAACTGCGTTTTCATAAGCGTCAGGAAGCACATAGTTAATTGCATCATCATAGAATACGCCCTTGCCGTACTGTGCCTCTATAAGCTTACGTGGAGCTTTACCTCTTCTGAAGCCCGGAATTGTAATAGAGTGCTTGTTCTTATTATAGGAATAATTAAGACCTTCTTCAAATCTATCAGCATCAACATTAAAGCTAATTTTAATTTTATTTGCATCGATTTTTTCTACTGTGCTCATTGCAAAAAATCCTCCTTGATATTCAGTTCATAATGCACTGCATATCAGTATAACATATATTCACAAAAAAATCCAGCATTTTTTTGTGGCAACGCTGACAAAATACAAAGATTATTTTGCCGCATAATTGTAAAATTTATTCATAAATATTATACTATAAACCAATAAAAAGCCGCTGCAACACGGCTTTTTAAAGCAAAATTATTTAATTGTACAATTTTTTACATTAGTCTGCTTAATGCATTCGTCACCTGTACGATTGTTTTTGTTAATGCAGTTGTTAAAAATAATATCTTCACTGTTTTCGACTTCAAAGGCAGGTCCATCCGCACCCACAACAGTAACATTGCTGAAACTGATACCTCTTGTATTGCTCATAAAGAAGCCCTTTTGAGCCATATCCTCAATACCGGCAAGCATAGCAGGTTTACCGGGAACAGCATTATCTGCCATTGAAATATAAATATTTTCAAAGGTACAGTCTTCCACAAACTGCTCTGCAAGTCCGTAGAAGTAACCTGCTGCCGCATTTACTTCCTTACATGTCATGTTGGCAAAATGGAGCCTTCTGAAGGCAGGGGTTTCCTCTGTAACAGGGTAAGGATTTTTGTCCCATACATATTTATCATTGCCTCTGGGACCACAAAAATAGTAAAGGTTGGCAATAAAAGGACAAAGCACGTTTTCCATAATAACATTGTCTACCCTTATATCCTCAACTACACCGCCTCTGCCCCTTCTTGACTTAAGACGAATACCTCTGTCAGTGCCTTCAAATACACAGTTGGAGATGGTAACGTTGACAATACCGCCGCTCATCTCTGAGCCAAGCACAACACCGCCATGACCGTGTACCATAGTGCAGTTGGTAATGGTTATGTTCTTACAAGGCACTCTTATTTCCGTATCCTCTGTACCTGCTTTAACAGCTATACAGTCATCACCTACATCAATATGGCAATTACTGATATGTACATTTGTACAGGACTCAGGGTCAATACCGTCAGTATTTGGTGAATCACTCGGATTGTTTATAGTTACATTATCAACTGTTACATTATCACAAAGTATAGTATTAATTGTCCAGCTTGGTGAATTTTTAAGGGTAACGCCACTTATGAGTACATTTTTACACTCATATGGTGCAATAAGCTTAGGACGAGGATATTCATTTTCCTTAGCTCTGAAAATCTTCCACCAAAATTCACCCTGTCCATCAAGAGTCCCCTTACCTGTAACAGATACGTTTTCCGCGTTATCCGCATTAATACAGGAAGCATAGCACTCACGCTTAACTCCTTCCCATCTTGAAGTTACAACAGGATACTCACTTATATCATTGGAAAAAAGAAGTGTTGCTCCTGCTTCAATGTTAAGTTCAATGTTGCTCCTAAGAAAGATGGGACCCGTAAGATATGTTCCGGCAGGCACAAAAACAGTACCTCCGCCGTTTTTATCACAAGCCTCAACAGCCTTCTTGATGGCCTCGGTACAAGAAGTTTTTCCGTCAGCCACAGCGCCAAAATCAAGAATATTCATAATAGCCATATTCATTTTCCTCCATAATTATTATATATTTAGGATATTGGTTCCATATCCTTAACTACTTTATTTATAAATGGATAACAACTTCCATACCACTTATGCATTCCATCACAAAGCGTAAGCCTTATGTTTTGTTCAGCATTAAAAAGTGCATATGCCTTCTGAGCAGTACCAAGTTGTTCATATACCCCCTTAAGCCCACTCCTCCCGTTAAGAAGATCCTGTGATCCCAGTTCGATATAGAGTGGCTTTGGAGCAGCCAGTGCAGCAAGCTCGCCCATATCAGCAGTAAGCCAAAAATTCGGCACAAAATTACATCCACATTTATTGCTTTGCAAACAGGTATCCTTTTGGCTATGGAAATAGCCGCTTACAACAGCAATATCAACCTTATCCGACATAGCAGTAAGCCACATTGAAAAAAGTCCTCCACCCGAAAATCCGCATACACCGACATTTTTATATTTATTTTCCTTAAGTGAAAGGGAGAATTCCACAAGGCGAGTCAACTCAAACAAAACAACTGTTTGAAGAGACATTCCCAGCGCTATAAGTGCATTGTTAAGCAAGTCGCACGCTGACCTTGCTGTAGGCTCTTCAAGGAGACTTGAAGCACGTTCGCCGCTTCCTAAAATATCCGGGCATACAGTGATATATCCTTGTCTTACAAGTTCCAGTCCATATTCACCGTTACTGTTTTCAACAGCTTCCCTTCCGGATATATGATTACCTACAATACCTTCCTTACCATATGAACCATGCCCGTGCAAAGCAATAAACACTTTGCCGCAGGTTTCATTAGGCACCAGAACATATACCGGCATCTTTAAATTTTCTGCTGTAGGCAAAATATATTTATCCCTGCGATAATCGGAAAAGGTTTCTCTGGATACAAGTTCCGCCGCTGAGTTATCGCCTTTTATCTTGTAATAGCCCAAGCAGTCATAAAGGCTTTC
>CALWRD010000178.1 GCA_944383875.1 uncultured Clostridia bacterium
GCGGTATCAAAGAAATTGATACCCAGATCCAGTCCCCGCTGGATGATCTTACGGGAATGTTCCTCATCGATGGTCCAGCTGTGTTGATCGTAAGCGGCATCGCCAAATCCCATACAACCCATACAGATGCGAGATACGTTTAAATCCGACTTTCCCAGTTTCATATATTTCATATTAATATCACCTTCTATTAATAACAACTGTTATATATAATAATATAGTATAGTATATCATACGCTATTAGTCAGCTTTATGCTTATTGTTCTACAGCTTCAATAGTTACTTTTGCATTGTCTGCTCCTGTAAATAATTCAAGACCCGACTCAAATTCACCAAGTTTTATTATACCGTTGTCAACACAAAACTGAATTCCATCCAAATAACTGTTATCTGCACTGACATCAGAAAAACCTGTATCTTTAACAGCACCAAAAGTCATAAAGGCTGAGCTTAACACTAATGCAGTACCTAATAAAATTGCAGACAAGTTCTTTTTCATTTTTATTTCCTTTTATTTATCCAGTTTAAGACATTTACCAATTACTTCGCCTGTCTTTAAATATGAATATGTAGGAAATTCAAATAAAACAGGCTTTAACACATTGTAATCAATTTTACCGTTTTCATTCAGGCAATTTTCATATACATAAGTATTATCTATTTTGAGAATAAAGCTTTCAAAGTTAGGGGTTTCATATATGTCATCAACACTGCATTCCATAACAACAGGTGATTTGCTGATAACCGGTGCTCCGCTTTCTCCGATATAGTATTCAAAAACACCGGACTTATCAACTTTATTGCCGCTTACTGAGCCAACATAATCAGCTTCCTTTAAAATATCTTCACTTACAATATTAACAGACAAAACTTTATTTTCTTTGATCCATTTATTGGTATAGTGTGGCTGTGCCAGACTTACCATAATTCTGTCGTGACCAATAATACCGAGATGACCAACCAATACCCAGTTGGGTTTATCCTCCGCCATTACGCCCACAACCACAAGAGGCGTAGGATACAATGCTAAAGCTGAACCAATATTTTTATGCATAGTTATTTCCTCCAATCAATTAAATTTCCATTGAGTTTTCCCATGAGCCTTTTGTATCTACATTTGCCTTTTCTGCAAGCTGCTCAATTTCTGAAATTTCATTGTCAGTCAAGACTATTTTAGAAGCCTTAACAGCATCTTCAACATGCAGTGGCTTTGTAACTCCGATAATAGGAATAGTTCCCTTTGAAATAGCCCAGGCGATTGCTATTTGCGATACAGAAGCATTATGCTTTTCTCCGATATGTTTCATTCTCTCAACAAGATTTTCTATTCTGTCCAGAACCGGATTATATGTTTCTGCTCGTTGACTTCCTGCAGGAAGTGGATTTTTAACACTGTATTTACCGCTCAAAGCTCCCTGCTCCAATACCATATAAGCAAAGAAATCTATATTATTATCCCTGCAGTAATCTAATATTCCCGCTCTTTCCGAAGAACGGTAAAGTAAGCTGTAATGATTTTGAACAGCTGAAATATGTACACCTTCTTTTGAAAGTATTTCTTCAGCACGTTTAATTTCATTCAAATTGTGATTTGATACACCTACCTTTAAAACTTTTCCGCTTTTCACCAAAGGTATCAGGTAAGGTGTCCATTTTTCCACATCCGCAGGATTGTGTATCCAATAAATATCAATATAATCCGTACCTAACCTCTGCAAACTTCCCTCTATCATATTATCCATAGGATCATCGGAAGTATCAGCAATCTGTGGAGTAAATTTTGTTGATAAAATCAGGTTGTCTCTTGGGTAAGTCTTTGAATAACTGCCCAAAATACTTTCAGATGCACCCATACCATAAACCACTGCTGTATCCCATAAATTGAAATGTTCTTTCATGGCTGCATCAAATACCGGCTTTAAATCTTCTTCACCGAGGTGATTGCCAAAAACTTGGTCGCCTCCAACAGCTCCAACACCCCATGACCATGTACCAAAGGCAACAGGTGGATAATTATTACTCATATTTTTCACTCCTTCATCTTTTTAATCATACATTAACTGTTTTAATTTCCAAGCAGCATTCTTGTTCCCATATAAGCAATATCGTAAACCGAAAGATAGGTAAAGTTAATACCTGCACTATCCATTGCATTTCTTTGTTTTTCTGTAACAACCGCATATGGATATATTCCGTAAATAAATGGATAAAACGTTAGTATAAACTCACGTCTTTTTTCCTCAGGCATATCCGGAAAAAATTTATCAACACATTCTCTTACTTTTTTCATTGAGTAA
Organism: uncultured Clostridia bacterium; assembly: GCA_944383875.1. Taxonomy (GTDB): domain Bacteria; phylum Bacillota; class Clostridia; order Lachnospirales; family CAG-274; genus CALWRD01. Next base: position 2,298 of record CALWRD010000178.1, read on the forward strand.
CCAAAAACCTTTTTAAACTCAATGAGTTGTTCATCTCTGCTGTTTTCTTCGATATCTTGCAAATTAGTTGAAAGTAAATGCAGCAATATTTTTCTTTTATCGAGAGATTTTGCCATCAGATCCGAAAACTCATCTTTGTTTAACTTATCATTTGTCAATAACAACTCGGATAAGTCTGCAATCCAAAGCTCATACTCTCGCTTAAGCAATGCCAAAAAAATTTCTTCCTTTGTCTGGTAATAATTATAGATTGAAGTGCGAGTAAAGGATGTTACATTACCTATCTCTTTTATGGTAACCTCCTTAAAACTCATTGTTCTATACAATTTTTCACAGGCATCTATAATTTCTTTTTGTCTTTGCTTAATTAATTCATCAGAACCTTTCGGCATATAAATCACCTCTTTGTTAACAAAATTGACACCGTGTCAGTGATTACATATATATAATACATTCTTTCTGACACGGTGTCAATATATATTTTTGTATTTGTTATTTTATACAAAAAAACTTATACAATTTTGTGGACTTTTCTGAACCTCTTTTGTTAGTAAAATAAATTATTTAATAACTATCAATCTACACTTACTTCACCTGCAAGCACACGCTTATAATCCTCGTAATTTTTTTCAAGTAAGGCAGGTGTATCAAGTCCATATGGACATTTACTTTTACATTGATTGCAATGCAGGCAGTCCTCAATTTTTTTCATTTTCTCCTGAGCCTCTTTTGTAAGCTGTGCCTTTGACGGAGAACGTCTGAGCAAAAGAGACATCCTTGCACAGTTATTTATTTCAATGCCTACCGGACATGGCATACAGTATCCGCAGCCACGACAGAAATCACCGCTTAATTCTTTTTTATCAGCTTCAATCACTGCCTTAATTTCATCCGTCATAACAGGTGGATTGTCTATGTATGAAATAAATTCATCCAGCTCACTTTCCCGCTGTATACCCCAAATAGGAAGCACATTATCAAACTGAGCCGCAAAAGCATATGCAGCGGCAGAATTGGTAATCAACCCTCCGGAAAGGGATTTCATAGCTATAAAGCCCATATTTTTTTCTTTGCACTTACTGACAAGTTCAAGCTCCTTATCTCCGGAAATATAGCAAAAAGGAAATTGAAGCGTTTCATACAAACCGGAATCAATAGCTTCATTGGCTACAGACAGCCTATGATTTGTAATGCCTATATGGCGTACAAGCCCTTTTTGTTTAGCCTCTGACATAGCTTCATACAGTCCGCTGCCATCACCCGGCTTAGGACAAAATGCTGGATTATGAAATTGATAAATATCAACATAGTCTGTACGCAGATTATTAAGGGATGTTTTAAGATTAGCCCAGAATTCCTCCGCTGTTGTTGCTCCTGTCTTAGTCGCTATGTACACCTTATCCCTGATACCTTCCAGAGCTTCACCCAGTTTGATTTCGCTGTCGGTATACCATCTGGCTGTATCGAAAAAGTTGATTCCTGCCGCATAAGCTTTTCTTATTAACTTAACCGCATCCGCCTGAGATATTCTTTGTATTGGCAAAGCACCAAAACCGTTTTTATTTACCGTTATGTTTGTTGAACCAAGTGTAACTGTTTTCATAAATTTCCTCCTGACTGCTAAAATATTGCTTAGCCTTCTTGTATACGTTTTAATATACAAACAGCATATTACCATTACATATTTTAATGATAGCACTTACTTGGTCGAAGTTCAACAATTCAATTACTTATTTTCAGGAAAGGCTCCCTTTGCCGCATTAATAGCATTTAAAGTACGTGGAAATCCATTATATGGCACGCAAAGCAAAATAGCTGCCAAAATCTTATCCTTTGAATTACCTACCGATAAATTACCCATGGTATGAGCCGCAAGCTGTGACTCGCAGCCACCGTTGGCAGTTAAAACAGACAAAGTTATAATCTCTCTGTCCTTTACGTCAAGTGCGGTTCTGGTATAAAAATCACCAAAACATATATCTGACAAGTACTTTGTAATAACCTTCTGATCATCAGACATATCATCGGTAATTGTACCAATCTGAGGACCGAATATTGAACGCTGAACTGCCAAGCCTTTTTCATATCTGTTATCATCCGTCACAGTTGCCTGGGACTTTGGCAATTCAATATTCATTTCAGCAAAAGCTTCATTTGCTGCTACCATAGCATTAATTGCCTTGGTATAGCCGCAATATGGTGCAGCATGGAAGATAGCCTCCTGTATTTCAGCAGCACTTACGCCCTCAGCCACAGCTTTGGCTGTACGTTCTTTAACCTGCGGATAAGCTTGCGTTGCTGTCAACGTTGCAAGTATAACCAGCTCCTGCGTTCTTTTATCCAGATTATTGTCAATATATTCGCTGCCATAGTGATTCATCATTGCTTCAAGTTCAATCATAACATTATCTCCTTTTTGATTTATATATCAATTATACACTTAAGTCTACTAAATGCAACAGTTTTAATAATCAATTTTATGTAAAAATTTTATAGTGATTTTCCAAGCTCGTATGCCTGTTTTGGATACTTGGTATTGGCTGTCATAGATACCGTACCACAACCTGTACCCAATATCATTCCTTTATTTTCAAAGTTCAGATAATTACAAAGTGTTTCATAGTGAGCAGCAATATCCTTCATTGTCCAATCATTGTTGTCCCAAGCTGCCGTAATAAGCGCAGTTTTTAATCCTTTTGATGTTAATTTCCCGTTAAAACTGTAAAAACGGTCAATTACCTTTTTAAGTTGTGCCGACATACCAAAATAATATAAAGGCGTTACAAATACAGCCATATCAGCATCCATAATTTCCGACCTTAGCTGTACCATGTCATCTTTTTGACAACAAGGACCTGACATTCCACAGGCATCACACCCCAAACAAGGATTGATATCGGCATGACCCGCATCAAATACGGTAATCTTGTGCCCGGCTTCTTCCGCACCTCTAATAAAATTTTCTGCCAATAAATTTGACGAACCTTTCCTGTGTGGACTGCTTTCAATAACCAAAATTTTCATGAGTTTACCTCCTTTAGCAAAAATATTTCATTACATTTAATAGAATTATTCTTTAAATAAACTATATGTTAATAACAGATATTTTTTCTGCTTTACCGATTGCAAATATCTGTTTCTGTTGAAAATATTATCCTTAATTACTCAACAATTACGCATTTATTTCCTCGTGAAGCAAACACAGATTCAAATCTATCCTTATCGTATTTTATAAGTCCGCTGATTGGAACGGCAATGGTAACCGTGGTTTCATCACATCCTATAAGTACAGCACCATGATCATTTGTACTCACTCCACATATTCACCGCTGTCTGTATACCATCCCTGCGTTTTATTCCTATTATTCATTTCTATTGTAACCCACACTATTACCGGAATATCATCTTTAACCAATTCATACACTTCCTGTGGGGTGCTTCCACTGATATCAATCGCTCTTAACGAACTGCACTGTTCAGTAAGATGACGGTTTAAAGCTGTTACAATAGCGCCTGTGCCGCATACATATCCTGATTCGGTCTTAGGATTTCCTATAAAATATTCATTAAGGTCACTTCCATATAATCTGCCATCAGACCCATAGTGCAAATTTCTGTTTGCTGTAGGCAGATATTCTTCAGCCATCAAAATTTTGTCAGCATTAAATCCATAATAGTTAAGCACCATAGTTGCTGCTGTAATTTCGCAGCCTGTAGGAAGCTGTGGCATTTGGAATATAATAGGAAAATTGTCTATTATATTTGAATCCTCTGTTGTCATCTCTGTGGTACTTTCCGTTGAAATTTGAGTTGTGGATTCCTCTGTTGCGCTCTCCGGCGCCATCTGAGGTGTTTCTTTCTCCTTAGTCAAGATTTCAGGATTTACATCAAGCATTTGTATAGATGTTTTATCTTCTTCGGCATTACTGCATAACTCCATACCTGCCTCGCCATATACAGTACTCGACTCCTCATTTGTCAGCAAAAGCCCTACTGTACCCAATATAGGAAGTAATAACATACATGTAAGCCGTTTCATCGTACACTCACCTGCCTATAGTTTTAGTCATTTTTGATATATAGTAACCAATGAATACGAACAGTTCCATAATCACAATATATTCTATTGTAAACCTAACCGCAGAACCTTCATATCCTGCAGCAAATATAGTTCTTAAAAACATATAATCAATAAATCTGTAATTAATAAACAGATACAGACCGTATAATGCAGCTATAACTGCCAAACATCTTAAGCAGATCACTACTTTCCTATTTAAGCCATTAGATTTTGCAGCAAGCATATTCCAATGCATTCCAATGTGAAGAGATATAAAAATATACATCCAGTATGACGCCAAAAGGTGAATATTTCTTGCTACGGACATTCCCGAGTGTATCGGAAGAAAAGAGAACACGTAGCTTGACATCATTATACCACTGATACCAAGACAACAGGCTGCTATTAAAGTCAATAGGTTTATTGCTGTTCTTATTAGCCTAAAAAAATTATATTTACCTTTAAACAGTGATTTATACCATTTTCTGTTTATGATATTGTGTATAATAAATGTAATTAAACATATTGTTCCGCACCATTCATGCAACATTTGCCCTGTCAAGGAATAGCCCATAAGAAATATAATCAGCAAAGTCATTACAATATCCAAAGAAATTTTTACTTTCCTTGACATATTATCACTCCTCTAAGCCAAGTCTCTCCAACCACTCATTAACATCCGTTTCTGCACTGTCAACAGACGAACCATCAACTTCAAAGCCCTCTTCAAATACAGCATCGGGTTCAGCTGACTGCATACTTTCAACACCGTTACCAAATCCACCACCACCGCTGGTGCAAAAAGGAATTATTGTTTTTCCCGATAAGTCATATTCATCCAAAAAACTGAATACCGGCATTGGCAAATCACTCCACCAATTTGGATAGCCCAAAAATATAATGTCATACTGTTCAACATTGTCTATATGTGCTGCAAGTTCAGGTCTGAAATCTTCATCCTGTTCCTGTCTGGCTTGGTCAACAAGAGTATTATAATCATCCGGATATGGTGTTACAGTTGTAATTTCAAACATATCACCGCCGACTGAATTATGGATATCTTCCGCAAGCTTCTCTGTATTTCCTGTTTGAGAAAAATATGCAATTAATATATTTTCTTCTTTGGTTTCGGAGGCAGATGAATCAACTGTTTCTTGTATTTCTGACGCAATGGCTTCAGTTGTTTGTGTGTCGGAGATCAGATTCTCTGTTGTCTGCTCGGTTACACCTGTATCTGATGAAGTGCTGCAGCCACAGAGCATTGTTAATACAAGTAAAGAAACAAATAATTTTTTCATAGTGGTTGCCTCCTTAATTATTAAAACTTTCAATCCAGCTGATAATTTCTTCATCTGTTGTACTGCCGGTTCCTCTAAGACCTTCCGTTACATTTGAGTCCGGCAATGACTCCGTCAAATCCCTTACGCTTGTACCTATACCCGTACTGGCACTTGTGCAGAACGGAGCTATGGTTTTGCCGCTTAAATCATAACTTTCGATAAATGTAAACATAGCCATAGGTATAGTACCCCACCATATAGGATAACCGATGTATATTGTATCATACTGCTCAACATTATCTATTTCAGGTTGAATTTTAGGTCTTGCATTTTCACTGAGTTCTCTGTCAGCTATTTCAACTACCTCATCGTAATCCTCAGGATATGGCTCAACAGTCTCAATCTTAACTATATCGCTGCCGGTTATGTCCTGTATTTTATTTGCAAGGGATTCGGTTGTACCGGTTCTTGAAAAGTACACTATTAAACTTTTTCCATCTTGTGCAACTTCGTTCTCTACAGTATCCGTCTGCTGAGTATCTTCTACGGTTGCTTCTTCATCAGTTTCAGCCACTTCTTCGGTTCTAACAATTGTTATGGTTTTATCTGTACTGTTCCATTCAACTTCAAAGCCGAACCCTTCCGCAATAAACCTTATAGGAAGCATTGTCCTTCCGTTAATAATAACAGGAGCAGTATCAAGCTCTGATGCCGTATCATTAATATAGGCGATTTTGCTGTCTATGGTTAATACAATAATATCCTCGCAATAATTTAATGTAGCCTGACGAGTATCTGCATTCCAAGAGGCTTCTCCACCCAAAGCTTCTAGTATTGCTCTGATTGGAACCAAGGTTCTGCCATCAACTATAACAGGTGTTGTTCCGCTCTCGTCAATGCTGACAGAAGCATCGTTTACCGTCATTACAGCATTATCGAGCTGCATTACTACCGTGGTAGTCTGAGTATCACCAAAAACTGATACATTAAAAATCATTAACATAGTAAGTAATAAGCATAAAATTCTTCTCATAATAAAATTCCTCCTTACTGTAATTAAGTTTAATTTTTCTTGCTTTTATTATAAAATCAATTTTAAAATATGTAAAATGCTTATATGTCATTTTTAGCAATGCCTAATTTGCATAATAAAATGCAATTGTGATTTTCTGCCATTTTTATGTAAAAAAGATTGTTAATAAATAAAAATTGTGGTAAAATAAAAATAATTATGAAAAAAGAGGTTTTAAAGTATGAATATTGTTTTGCATCAGCCCGAAATACCTCAAAATACGGGCAATATAGGAAGAACCTGCGTTGCTACCGGCAGCAGTCTGCACCTCATAAGACCGCTGGGTTTTATAATTAACGATAAATCCCTTAAAAGAGCAGGTATGGATTATTGGAAGGACTTAGATGTACATTACTATGACAGTTTCTATGATTTCATCTCGCAACATAAAGATGCGAGAATATTTATGGCAAGCACCAAAGCAAAAAAATGCTACACAGATGTCCAATATCAAAAAGATGACTTTATTATGTTTGGCAGCGAAGGAAGCGGGATACCGGAGGAAATATTAATGCATAATGCCGATAACTGCATAAGGATTCCTATGCTCTCACAATATAGAAGCCTTAATCTGTCAAATTCCGTTGCGATTATTTTATATGAAGCATTACGGCAGACAGGTTTTTCCGATATGCTTATGCAAGGCGAACTACATACACACCGTTGGAGTGAAGTTGAATAAATTATTTTACAGAGGTGATAATATGGATACGGTTGTTGTAATTATGCTTAAAGATAAAAAGACAGGCTTCCTTGATAAGGAACTATGCTCCCTAAGCCTCACAGAAAACGAAGAATATATCATTAACATATTTGTGACAGAGGAAGATGATAATCGTGAATTGCTTCATTTACGGCTGTCCACCGAAAGAGATGTGGCTGATTGGGAGTATTCGGCAATATATGATTACTACGATCCTCAACGTTTTGACGGCAAAGTTGAAAAAATCACCGAGATAGAAGATTACTATAATCCGGCTTGGGAGCTTGTGGTGGAATACAGCAATGATACTGCTGAGACCGAACAGACAGTAACCGAATTGCTTCGCCTTCACAGAGCCGAGCTTGAAGATGTATATAATGTAATAGCAGATAAGGAAAGTGAATACGAAAATGAATAAGAAAAATGCAATTATAACATCTGTTGCAGCAGTATGTGTCGTAGGCGCAATAGGTGTTGGAGTATGGTACTCTCAAAACAATGAAACCGCACAGAAACGTGCAGAAATTGAAGAACAGATTCAAGAGGCAACAACTGCCAATGTTGAAGTACCTACCGAAAATCCTTCGGCAGGTATTTATGAAATTAAAACAATGCCCAGTCAGGAAGCTGTAGACGAGACTTTATACAATAAGATTGCTTCACTCAATAATGCAGCAAAAACATATTTTGATAAAAACGATGCCTCACTTCTATGTGTCTACGGTCTTATGTATTCCGATGAAACCGACTTTACGGTAAGCGCATCTGAGGTCGCCGAAAGTACAGGACTTACGGTTGATGACAATATTGATGATTATGCGGACATACTTCTGATAAGACCTTCGGATTTGGCTCAATTTGATTCTGTTGAGTTAAGAAGCGATACCGATACAACCCTTAAGCCCTTTACTGCATACAACAGCAGTGAAGGATATATCATCTCCTCCTATGAAGATGAAGGCGGCATACTTACTATGGAAGAATACAGGAATCTGCTGGGTACTTACGCTTCGGATCATGGAAATATAGTAAACGCAACAGAGGACGATGAAACATATTGGGACATAGTCGCCGCAACGGATTTTGACGATACGCATTATGACATAAAATATGTGGCATATGACGAAAAGTATGCTGTAGCAGTTATAGGCGGTATGACCGAAAAAAACAATATTAAGCAATATGTCCTTATCAAAAAACCGGGCGGATGGTCCGTAATTATGGACCATCTTGAAAGCTCATTGACTCCTCGATATGATGTAAACAGATCTTATCCCGATATGGAGCTTGGACTTCTGCCTATGTATACAATAGCTGAATTTGGTACAATAAAAACAGGTTTTGTTGAATATGAGCAGTCACTTATAGAATTAGGGCTTATAACCGAAGATGATATGCCTGAAGTTTACAGCTGCGGTGCCGGTAAATTTGTCTACATTGAGATGACTTCCGGCAAAAAACTCCTCGGTGTGGTAAATGACAGCAATCAGTTGGAATTTTATGAAGTGGGAAGTACAAATGAAGCAATATCGGCAATGCTTCAGTTCCAAGAAACGCCTCCGCTTTTTATACTTCACTATAATCAATAAATTAAAGTAGGGCATCCCCTGAATGTTTGGGATGCCCATTTTTAGGAGTAATCAGCATGAAAAATTCAAATACTTGTGAGCAATGCTTATTCTATGTATACGATGAAGAATGCGACAGCTATTTTTGCGAAGTTTCACTGGATGAAGATGAAACAGAACGTTTTATGCGTATGTCTGTTTTTGCCTGTCCTTATTTCAGAATAAATGATGAATATGCTACCGTAAGAAAACAAAACTAGTTACATAAGCAATTGTAACGGTATGCGGAGTCATTTTAATAATTTCGGCAAATAATCTGTATTTTATTTACGCCTGATGAATAACATATATTGAAAATATATAACTAGGTGAGGTAAAATATGTGTGGAATTGCAGGCTTTTCAAGCTTTAATAATGATTATATGCAGCAAAGTGACTATTGGAAATCAGTATTGATCAATATGAGAGAGTCAATTGCTCACAGAGGAATGGATACGGTTGGTGAATATTTAAATAAAAACTGCGGTCTTTCGCAGACACGTCTTACTATACGAGATTTATACAGCGGCAATCAGCCTATCGTACGCCGTCGTCAAGGCAATGATTATGTAATTATATACAACGGAGAAATATATAACTGTGATGAGCTAAAAGCTGATCTTATATCAAAGGGCTATATTTTTGAAACTACCACCGATACAGAGGTAATCCTATATGCCTATATGGAGTATGGAATAGACAGTGTAAAAAAGCTTAACGGAATTTTTGCCTATGCTATTTGGGATGGTCATAGACAAAGGCTTATGCTTTTCCGTGACAGATGCGGCATTAAGCCGTTATTTTACACTGTTGAAGGAGATACACTGGTATTTGGTTCCGAACCAAAAGCTCTCTTCAGGCACCCCTTTATTAAACCTGAGATTGACCTTAACAGCCTACGGGAAGTACTTGGTTTAGGACCGGCACGTACCGAAGGCAACGGAGTATTTAAAAATATTAATGAAGTCAATTACGGAAGTGTTGTTATATTCAGCAGAGATAATCTTACTCAAAAAAAATATTGGTCACTCGACAGCCACGAGCACAAAGACAGTTATAAAGAAACAGTTGAACATACTGCATTCCTGCTTAAAGATGCAGTTGAAAGACAAATGGTATCCGATGTCCCTGTGTGCTCTTTTTTATCAGGCGGGGTTGATTCCTGCATAGTTACTGCCTTGGCAAGCAATTATTTAAATAAAAATAACTGTATTTTAAACACATTTTCATTTGACTTTACCGGAAACGACAAGTATTTTAAATCAAACAGCTTTCAACCCGAGCAGGACAGACCCTATGTTGACAAAATGCTTAAAGCATACAATGTAAATCATACCTATCTGTTTTGTGACCAACGTGAGTTAGCAGACGAGCTGTATACCTCCGTTGACGCCAAAGATTTGCCTGGAATGGCAGATGTGGATGCTTCGTTGCTTTATTTTTGCCGACAAGTTAAGGAACACAACAAGGTTACACTTACAGGGGAATGTGCCGACGAAATATTTGGAGGTTATCCTTGGTTTCACAGAGAAGAATTTTTTAACGCCGACACTTTCCCATGGTCAATTAATATGGAAACAAGAGAAAGTGTGCTCAAATCGGAACTTAGGGATGAACTTAAATTAAAAAAATACGTTAAAAAGGCATATAAAAAGACTATATCAGATGTTCCTGTACTTGAAGGTGAAAATGATGAAGAAAAACGCAGGCGTGAAATATCATATCTTAATATAAAATGGTTTATGACTACCCTGCTTGACAGAATGGACAGAGCATCTATGTACTCGGGGCTGGAAGCAAGGGTTCCCTTTGCAGATCACAGAATAATTGAATATATTTTTAATGTGCCATGGGAATACAAATGCCATAACGGTGTTGTAAAGGGGCTGCTGCGTGACAGTGCACAGGGTATACTTCCAGATGAGCTTCTCTACCGCAGAAAATCCCCTTACCCCAAAACTTATAATCCGGAATATGAGGAGATTTTAAAACATCGTTTACGTGAAGTGCTTTCGGACAGTTCATCACCGCTCAATCAGCTTGTAGACAAAGTAAAGGTTATGCGTCTTATAACAGCTCCATCAGACTACGGAAAACCTTGGTTCGGTCAGCTAATGGCTGCTCCTCAAATGATGGCATATCTTTTGCAAATCAACTATTGGATGAGTAAATATAAGCTCAGCATTTAATCACAGACAGCAAAAAAGGGAGCGGTTTGCTCCCTTTTACTTTGCGATAAATTACTTGGAACGTCTGTTAATGTCTTCCTTAACCTTAGCAGCCTTACCAATTCTATCCCTAAGGTAGTTAAGCTTAGCACGTCTGACAATACCGTACCTAACAACCTCAATGCGGTCAATTCTTGGAGAATGTACAGGCCATGTCTTCTCAACGCCTACACCGTAAGATACACGTCTTACAGTAAAAGTCTCTCTTGAGCTGCCGCCCTGTCTCTTAAGCACAACACCCTCAAACATCTGGATACGCTCTTTGCTGCCCTCTACAACCTTGGCATATACACGTACTGTATCACCAACGTTAAACTCAGGGATATTGTCCTTTAACTGTGCTGCTTCAATTTCTCTGATAATACTGTTGTTCATAAGGCTTTGCCTCCCTTTCTTCATAAATGTTCTTAATAAATATATTACCAGCGGAACATCCGTACTCACAATTGAAGATTATACCATAGCCAAAAACTAAATGCAAGCATTTTTTTATATTTTTTTAATCTGTTTGTTTCACTTAAATATAACCGTTTTGCTTCAAACTTAAATACACCTTAGAAATCGGCAAACCAACAATAGTATAATAATCACCTTCAATTTTATCAACAAGTATTGCACCTTTTTCCTGAATACCGTATGCACCAGCCTTATCCATGGGCTCACCTGTTGCAATATATTCTTTTATTTCATCATCAGTAAGGGTATGGAAACAGACCTTTGTATGCTCCACAAAACTGTCGACACTTACCCTAGCCGACCCGGCATACAATATGGTAACGCCCGTATATACGCTATGGCTTTTGCCCGAAAGGGATTTCAGCATATTAAAAGCATCTTTCTCATCTTTGGGTTTGCCCAGGATTTTTCCGTCAACTGCAACAATGGTGTCTGCCGCAATAACCGCAACTTTATCGGCAAAACTATCTGAAGACATAACCTTATCAAAAACATTATCCGCTTTCCGTGCGGAAAGCTCTGCCACAATCTGCTCGGGAGTCAATCCCTCTGCATAATTTTCATCTGCGTTTGAAAGTACAACCCGATAATTTATGCCAACCTGTTTTAATAAATCCTGTCTGCGTGGGGATTGTGATGCCAAAATAATATCCGTCATAATTTTTCTCCTTATATCTTTTTGTATACAATTATTGAAAGCAGCATACCTATTATGCCTGCTATATTCAACTTTATTGTCATTCCCAATTGAAGCGTAAAAAATGACAAGTCCAAGGACAGCGGCGGATTAAGCCCTATTTGCTTGCCATAATTAAGCCAGCTGAGCATGGGAATATTGCCCAGAGTATCACCGAGCAGTCCGCCTATAACCAAACCCGAAATTAGTATTAAAATAAATGTAATTCTGCTCTTTTTCACCAAAAATACCTCCTTAGCCAAATATGTATTACATTTTATACCATTTCACGGAGTTTTTCAAGCTAATGCTAAAATTATGTTGAATAGGTTGCCGGAATCGTCTATAATAAAAATAATAGGCTGTTTTACGCCAATTCCCTATACGGAAAGGATATTAACAGATGCTTTTTAATTCTCTTGACTTTATTATATTTTTTTTAACTGTACTTTTTATTTACTATATTATTCCCGGCAGACTCCAATGGTATTTTATACTTGCCTGTAGTTTAATATTTTATATGAGCTGGCGACCGGAGCTTATCTTCCTGCTTTTAGGCATCAGCTTTATAAACTATATATCTGGTATTTTAATTGAAAGTGCCGGAGCAAAACAGCTGAAAAAACGATTTTTAATTTTTGCTCTTATACTGGACTTCGGACTGCTTGCAATATTTAAATATCTTATGTTTATAAGCAATACCTTTGCTTGGTTGTATGAAATACTGGGCATGGAATATCCTGTGGGCAGCTTCAGTATTGTATTGCCTATGGGTATATCATTTTATACCTTTCAGGCAGCAGGCTACCTGATAGATATATACAGAGGAGATTATAAAAGCGAAAAGGACTTTTTCAAATTTACTACCTTTATGTCTTTCTTTCCTCAGATAATTGCAGGTCCTATCGAACGCGGCAATCTGATGCTGCCTCAGCTTTTTACTCCCAAAAAGTTAAAAGCCGATAACCTTTCAATGGGTATCAAGGTTATGATTTGGGGCTACTTCAAAAAGGTAGTTATTGCTGACAGGCTAAGTGTGCTGGTAAGTACAGTATACTCTTCACCCCATGAATATGAAGGCTTGGCACTGCTCTTTGCCACCCTATGCTTTACAATACAGATATACTGCGATTTCAGCGGATATTCCGACATAGCCAGAGGCTGTGCAAAGGCAATGGGTATTGACCTTATCAATAACTTTGACAGACCCTATTTTGCTACGAGCATAAGGGATTTCTGGCGCAGATGGCATATATCTTTGTCCAGTTGGTTCAGAGATTATCTTTATATTCCGCTTGGAGGCAACCGTGTCAGTATGCCAAGGCAGTGGCTTAATTATATGATCACCTTTGCCGTCAGCGGGCTTTGGCACGGCGCCAACTGGACATATGTGGTATGGGGTGGACTGCATGGTCTGTATCAGATAATAGGCAATATAAAGTACCGTATTTTTGGCAGACGGGAACACAAAAATATAATAGTAAAACTGTTTTCTATTCTAATCACCTTTATACTTGTGTCCTTTGCATGGATATTTTTTGAGGCTAACAATATCAGCGACGGAATATATGTAGCAACGCATCTGTTTGACAATATCACTGCTGCCGCAAATATACAATATCTCTATGAGGTATTCAACGGTATGGGACTTAATCTCTACGAGCTTGAACTTATGGGAATTGCGATAATTTTCCTTATTATATGCGAAATTATAAGTTATAAGTATGAAACAAACGAGCTTATGACAAAGCTGCCGTTTATATTCCGCTTTGCATTTTACTACATTACTGCTGTTATGATAATGGGAATGGGGGTGTTTTCCGGTGGAGGAGAATTTATATATTTCCAATTCTAAAAAAGATACTGTTAAGCTTGTAATGCTTGCGGTTAAAACTGTTCTGTTCATCGCTTTGCTTATACCTACGATAATTTTTATCGGCAACAAGTATTCGGCAGCAAGTACCGAAAACCAAATCAACACATACAACCTTAATCGCTGGAATGAGTTTTATGCCCTGCCAAGGGACAGTCTTGATATTGTTTTCCTAGGTTCATCCCACTCTTACTGTACCTTTGATCCGGAAATCATCGACAACAGGCTGGGTACAAGCAGCTATCAGCTGGGTATGCCTCTTCAACATCTGGACAGTACCTATTATACCATGCGTGAGGTGCTTAATTATCAGCATCCGCAGCTTGCAGTGATTGAGGTGTATTGGGATATGCTTGATGATGAATTTGAGCTGACCCAAGCAGGCTACCTTTTTCAGGTAATGCAAAACAAAGAGCTTGAAAC
>CALWRD010000179.1 GCA_944383875.1 uncultured Clostridia bacterium
AGACATGAGCTTTTACCCAAAGTTCGGGCAGATTGCAGAGGTGCACTGAGAGCAAAATGTCCGGAGGTATTAAATTAGGGAGTGAATTTTATGAAAAAACTTGCTTTAATAATGATTTCCTGCCTTATTATGGCAGGTTGTCAAACAGGGCAAAGTGTTGAAAGTACAACAACTGTTGCCCATGAAGACGAGACCGGACCTGTCGAAGATCAGGCAGATGCGGTTGAAACTGTTGATTACAGTAATTTATTTAACGGTGTTGACGGCTGTGCTGTTTTCTACAACCCTTCTCAGGGATATTATATCTATAACGAGGAAGAGTGCGGCACAAGGTATTCCCCTAATTCAACTTTTAAGATAATAGCCGTTCTTGAAGGACTCAGGTGCGGAGTACTGGAGTCGGAGGAAACTACCATGAATTATTCCGGAGCTGACTATCCTATTGATGCGTGGAATGGTAACTTGAATTTGCAAGAGGCGTTTCAGGCTTCCTGCGTCTGGTATTTCAGGCAGGTCATAGACGGTATCGGTGAGGAAAACATGCAAAATGCCCTTGACAGCCTTGGTTACGGCAACTGCGACATAAGTCAATGGGAGGGTGTTGAGGCGGATACTTCCCCGGATACCAGCGGCTTCTGGCTTGGCTCATCCCTTAAGATCTCCCCTATGGAACAGGTTAATATACTTGCGGATATTTTTGAGGGCAATACGGATTATACGGCTGATGAGATTGCCATACTTAAAAATGTCATGACAAGCGAATATAAGGGTGTATACGGCAAAACAGGAACAGGAAAGGATAATTCCGCCTGGTATGTGGGTTTTTATGAAAGTGAAGGAGAACGGTTGTACTTTGCGGTACATATGCAGGGCGGCGAAACTCAAAGCATTGCGGGAGCAGATGCTAAAGGGGTGGCAAATGAAATAATTAATCAATACTTTATTTAACCAACAGAGTAAGTTCCCCGCCTCTATAGGCGGGGAGCGCTTACTCAGATATTTAGCGGGAGTACAAGCTTCTGCTAAATGTAAAAGCTGCAGGCTTTTGTTGGTTATGAGTACGTAGCGTAAGCGGAGTACGAACATCTTTGATCGGTCTCTTTTCCCGTGTGGGACTGTTTAAATGAGGAGGTACTATGCAGATTGTTGAAATGACTGTGGACAAGGTAAATGAATATGCGGATGTTTTTTGCAAAGCTTTTGCGGCTGAACCATGGAATGAAAGCTGGACAAAGGAGCATGCGGTAAAAAGGCTTAAGGGTGTTATTGAAGTACCAAGGTTTTTCGGGCTTTCGGCTGTGGATAAGGGCAGGGTACTTGGCTTTATCTGCGGTTATAGGGAGCAAAACTATGACGGTATACAGTTTTGTGTACAGGAGTTTTGTACCGATGCGGTTTTGCAGGGCAGAGGTATCGGTTCGGCTCTGCTTAAGGCACTGTATGAGGCTTTGGCTTCGGAGGATATAAAACACATATACCTTATAACCGTGAGAGGTGAAAAAACCGAAGGATATTATAAGTCAAAGGGTTTTAGTCTTTCAGACAAAATGATAGTTATGGAAAAAAGCATATAGCAGTAACCCCCTTTACCTTTTTGGGATAAACTGTATTAAAGGAGGGGGTGAATATGCTAAGTGAAAATGCCGTTAAATATTACAGGAACGGTTACAACTGCTCCAAGTGCATAATCAAGGCGGCAGAGGATGAATACGGAATAAGGGCAGGTGATACTGCTCTTAGGATGATGGGTGCCGTCAACAACGGCTTTGGCATAGGCGTTATGTGCAGTGTGCCCATTGCCTGTGTTGCCGTGCTGGGTGCATTGTACAAAGATGAAGCTGTGCTTAAAAGAAAAAGGCTCGACTTCCTTGTAAAATTCAGGAAGGAGTTTGGCAGTTATAATTGCAGTGAAATACTGCCCCGCATCTCAACCTGTGAGATGGTTATAGCAGGGGGCTGTAATATTCTTTCGGGCATAGTGGGAAAATAATTCGGATGGTATGTAAAGACTGCGGCAGATTCAGTACTGCCGCAGTCTTTTATTAACCGAAAAGGAGTAATTCGGCATCAAAGCCAATTTTTTGACGAAGTTAAAAATTATAGGTTGTTGTAACCTAACCAATCTAAAAAACACAAATTACTTTACAAATTTACATCTAAACTTTCGGTAAACAAAAAACAACCTGACAAAAACAACTACCTAAAGTTTTAACAAAAGCATTTGCACTTATTTTTAGCAGCCTATGGAACAGGCAGCGTTAAGAAAATCAGCGCAAATGCCCTAGGGGCTTAATGAGGGTTCTTAGGGGCGGCGTTCCCGCCCCTAAGCCGTTGCCCCGCGCCTCGGAAAAGCGGCGCTTTTGCCTACTTTTCTCGTAGAAAAGTAGGAATCCTATTGTAGGATTAAGGGAAAAAGAAAATCGTAAATCTTTGTTGCGATAAACAACAAAAAAAGTTTTTACCATAGGTTTTACCAAAACCTATACTTTCCCGTATCTCTCCCTTTCATATTCGGGGGTAATGTCGCTGAGGTCATCGGTGTTTTTAAGCTTTACCTCGATTTCCTCCGGCGTGTATGCCCTTGAAAGGCTGTGTTTTTTAAAATACTTATTTACTCTCTTAAAGTATCTGCGGCGTATGGGGCTGCGGATTTTTTTTGCCTTGTTGTTTTGATGAGCCGCCTTTCCTATTGCCGTTACCCTTGAGGTTTCGTCCATATAAATCAGGTTTCCCTCCTGTCTGCGGTAAAATCCACGATAGATCCTCAAACAGAACCATATAATGAATACTATTATTAATACCAGCGCAAATATATTGACGGTATATATCATTATCTGTTCGATTATTTCAAACCACAGGGGCAGTTCACCCCCTTCAGGCACAAAGGCGCCGCCGTTGCCGTCAACTGCTGTAGAGCCGTAGGCGGAGCTGTCGTTTTCTCCTATGAGATAAAACAAAAACCTAAGTATTCTTACCAGCACAGCAGCGGTGGCTATGGCTATCCTGCCGAAGGGCACAAAGCGGAACAGCATCAGTACCGCAAGGAAAGCCAGCAGATACACGGCTATTGCGGAGTTGGTAAAGCGAGTTATCACCTTGGTGGGCTGCAATGATGATGCAGACGCAAGCTCCAATTCGGAATTAACTCCCGAAAGGTGGGTATATATTATTGAAAGCAGTACAAGGGCAACAGCCTGACAGTACATAAACTCCCTTAGCTGGGGTATGCCCAGATAGTCTGCCGCAACATAGAGTACCGCAAGGAAAACAAGGGGGAAGGCAAGACTTTCAAAGGATACACGCAGCTTTGACTCATAGTAGGTGCGCCGTCTTACTGAATAGCTGCACATAAAGGCAATAAATACGGTAAAGACTACCCTATGTGGGGTAACAAGTCCGATAAGAAGGGTTGCCCATGTGGCAAGCAAAAACATTGAGAGCTTTTTGATCCGCAGCCTTAAAAAATACAGATATGGCAGCAAGGGTATAAAGCACAGCAGCATAAGGGGATGTTTAAGTCCCCCGGACATTGCTCCGAGTATAAAGGAAAAGGGGATAAGCAGCAGATTAAAATATATAAGGTCCTCTGCCATAGCTTCGGAAAATTTTCTTATACTTGGCATATTATCAGCTCCTTACTTCGGGAGGTACAGGTACAAGTTCGGCAGAGGATGCAGGAGGCTTGATACGGGGCATATCAAAGCTCATTATCGGATACAGCCAGCATGCACTTAAATAACCTTCCTCTATGCCGGAGTAAAGTTCGGTTACGGTATTGTCTGCCGTAGGGGAAATAAATACGGCGCTTCGGTTTACACCGTATTCCATTTTGAGCATTTCGGGTGAAGTGAATTTTTCATAGGACAGCCTTGCAAGCCTTTCATATATATTGTAAAGCTGACCCTCTCCTATGCCGCTTGGTATGGGTACGCTTTCACCTGTGGCACAGTCAACGCCGTTTGAGCTAAAAGCAACTCTGTAGCCCTTTGAGAGATAATATTCGGCAAGAGTAGCAGCAAGGGAAATTGAATATTCAAAACATTCCTCTTCAAAACGTTCATTCAGGGGCTTTATACAGAGTATTATGTCTATTTCCCCTCTTACTGTGGGATTATGCCTATTTGTCATAAGCGTGCCGCTGTGGGCGGCAACCTTAAAGTTGATGTCTCTGAAACTGTCGGAGGGCATATATTCCCTGATGCCGGCAAATTCAAAGGGATCGGGATTTATATAGCCCTCGGCAGCAGTAATTCCGTCATACCTTGCCATCAGTCGCTCGAGCAGCTCCTGCCCCAGAAGCTGAGGATAGACGGTAATTGCACAGGGGGAGCCGAAGCTCAGGGTATACTTGCCGTTAAACAGCAGCCCAGTGCCCACCAGCTCAAAGGAACGTATGGGATAGTATCCCCTTTTTGTACAGGTAAAGGGCAGGGTACGCTTTATTTCCTGCCAGCCCATAATGCAGAAAAGTGCGTTGTGAAATATATAGCTGTCATTTGAGTCAGGCTTACCTTCAAAGTGGAGGGTGGAGCTGATATGCAGCTTCACCCATAGCCATGGCAGAGGCAAAAGTTTGCGGTTGGTCAGGGTTATCTCAAGCCTGCATTTGTCCCCACAGAAGGCGGAACGGGGTGCGATGTTTACATCTGCCTTAAGTCCCACGCTCCAAAGCCGCTTGTACAGTACTCCTTCAAGTATATACAGCACAAGGGCGGTCAGCATAATTACAAATATTTCCACTTAAATCCCTCCCGCTGTCCAGTCCTCGGTAGGCACCTCAACAGAGGCTAAAAGTTCCTTTATAATATTCATCCCATAGCCTTCCCTGTGTCTGTATCCTCCGGAAAGTATCAGACGGTGCACAGCGGCATAGGGAAATACGGTCTTTACATCTTCGGGGGTAACAAAGCTGCGTCCCTCAGCTGCGGCACAGGCACGGGCAAGCTGTACAACCGATATTATGGCTCTTGTGCTTAAGCCCAGCAGCACTCCTTCGGAGGAACGGCTTTTTTCCGCAAGGGTAGCAATGTAGCGTATCAGATCCGGATGAATGTATACCTTCTCACACTCTTTTTGTACTTCGGTAATATCCTCAGCCCTGCATACGGGTGTAAGTTCTTCAATGGCGTTTCCCGCTGAATTTGCCGTAATTATATCAATATAATCCTCTGCGGTCGGATAGCCAAGGGAAAGTCTCATGGCAAAGCGGTCAAGCTGCGCCTCGGGCAGCGGATAAGTGCCCTGTGTTTCTACGGGGTTTTGGGTAGCTATTACGAAAAAAGGAGGCTTAAGGGCATAAGTCTCCCCGTCAACCGTTACCTGCCTTTCTGCCATTGCCTCAAGCAGTGCGGACTGGGTACGGGGTGTTGCCCTGTTTATCTCATCCGCAAGGAGAATATTGGTGAAAACCGCACCCTTACGAAACACAAATTCACTTGTTTTCGGATTAAAGTAGGTTATGCCCGTAAGATCCCCCGGCAGCAGATCGGGAGTAAACTGTATACGCTTAAATTCACTGCCTACAGATGCGGCAAGGGCACGGGCTAGCATAGTTTTGCCTGTGCCGGGCACGTCCTCCATCAGTACGTTGCCTCCGGCGAAAAGGGCGCATATCACCAGTCTCACCGTTTCGGTCTTGCCCTTTATTACTTTTTCTATATTTTTAATCAGCATAGGCGACAGGTCGGCAGCCTTCATAAATAACACCTCTCTTAAAAAAATTTATTGGCATTATTATAACACATATTGAAAACAATCGTCAAAAATGTTATGATGTTTTTACAAAAATAACGGAAAGGAACGGCAGCAATTTAACTGCTGTGTAAAAATAATATGAAAAAACTTATTCCGGCTGTACTTGTTCTGGCAGCTGTTTTTACAGGCTGTAGTCAGTCTGCACAGGACAATGCCGACGACAGTCTTACCGTGTGTACAAGCTTTTATGCCATATACGATTTTGCTTCCGAAGTGGGAGGCGACAGGGTAAATGTAATCAATATGGTGCCCACGGGTACAGAACCCCATGACTGGGAACCAAGCTCCCATGATATGTTGGAGCTTAACAATGCAAGTGCGCTTTTTTATAACGGTATGGGTATGGAAAGCTGGATTGACAAGGTTAAGGGTTCAATCGGCGAAGATGCTGTTGAATATGTGGAGCTTTCCGAGGGCATAGGAGACGAGAGTATGGCTGACCCTCATATCTGGCTTGACCCCAACAATGTTATGCTTATGACGGATAAAATAGCGGATACCCTTTGTGAGCTTGACGAGGAAAATGCTGATTATTACAGGGAAAATGCCGACTCTTTCAATGGGGAACTTAAGGAACTTGACACAGCCTACAGACAGACTCTTGAACCATACAAGGGCAAGAGTATAGTGGTTTCCCATGAGGCTTACAGTTATCTTTGTGCCGAGTATGGCTTGGTGCAGACGGCTGTTGAGGGTGTTATACCCGAATCCGAGCCTTCACCGGAGCAGATGAAAAATATTATTGATTATATTAATGACAACGGAATTAAATATATCTTCTTTGAGGAGCTTTTAAGTCCGAAGGTGGTGCAGACCATAGCTGATGAAACCGGAGCACAGCTTCTGGAGCTTAATCCCTTTGAGGGCTTGTCTCAGGAGGATATAGATGCGGGTGAGGATTATATTTCCGTTATGTATGACAATCTGGACAATCTTAAATTGGCATTGGAGTGATGAGTGTGGCTGTATTGGAGGTTAAAAATCTGTCTTTCAGCTATCCGGATAAAAGTATACTGCACAGGCTCAGCTTTGAAGTGGAAAAGGGAGATTTTCTTTGCATAGTCGGTACAAACGGTACGGGCAAAAGTACCCTTTTAAAGCTGATTTTAAACCGACTTTCCCCAACCGAGGGTGAAATAAAGCTCTTCGGTGAGCTTTCGTATAAGTTTAAGGATTGCAAAAAGATAGCCTATGTGTCTCAGAAGGCAACGGACTTTAATGCCGGATTTCCGGCTACCGTAGAGGAAATCGTGTCACTGGGGCTTTATTCAAGACGGGGACTTTTTAAGGGATATTCCCGTGAGGATAAGGCTAAGGTTAAGGATGCCCTTGAGAGGGTGGGGATGTATGACTATCATAACAGGCTTATAGGAAGGCTTTCGGGAGGACAGCAGCAGAGGGTGTTTATAGCCAAGGCACTGGTTTCCGATCCGGAAATTATTTTTCTTGACGAGCCTACAGTCGGTATAGATGTTAAGGCGGTGGACTCAATTTGCTGCCTTCTGGGGGAGCTTAACAGGGCGGGACTTACCATTGTAATGGTGACCCATGATATATCTTCGATACTCTATCATTCAAACAAGGTGCTTGTGCTTTCCGAGGACGGTATGGGTGAGATTATGAGCTCCGAGGACTTTAATTCGGGTACTATATTTTCTCACGTACATCATACCCATTGACCGGAGGTGGATTTATGGAAATATTTCAGATGGAATTTATGCAGAGGGCATTTATTGTGGCGGTGCTTATCTCCGTTATTACCCCCATGATAGGTAATGTCATTGTGCTTAAGAGGCTTTCGGCAATAGGCGACGCCCTTTCACATTCGGGACTTGCGGGTGTTACCATAGGTCTTTGTGTGGGTATTAATCCTGTGCTGAGTGCTGTTATTGTATCCGTACTTGCGGCCCTTACCATTGAGTACATACGCAGGGGATTTTCGGACTATTCTGAGCTTGCAACTGCCATAGTGCTCTCCTTTGGCGTTGGTCTGGCAGCTGTGTTTTCCGGATTTGTTAAAAATGCCGCAACCCTTAACAGCTTTATGTTCGGCTCCATTGTTGCTATTTCCGATTTTGAAATGTGGACGGTGGTTTTGCTTTCTATAACGGTTATTGTGGCATTTATGCTTATGTACAGGGAGTTGTTTTATGTTACCTTTGATGAGGAGGGGGCAGCCCTTTCTGGGGTACCCGTTAAAACGGTCAACCTTATTTTTACGGTGCTTACTGCTATAGTGGTATCCGTTGCCTCAAGGACGGTAGGCGTACTGGTTATTTCTTCACTTATGGTAGTTCCCGTCGCCTGTGCTATGCTGGTATCAAAAAGCTATAAGCAGAACATAATTTTTTCGGTTATATTCGCATTTTTCTTTACAGTAACGGGACTTATTATAACAGCCTTTTACGATATTAAACCCGGTGGTACCATAGTGCTTATCGGCATAGGAGTGCTTTTGGTGCTGCTGCTTGTTCGCAAAAGACGATAGGAGGCGGTATTTATGTACGAAACAGAACATTTTGCTTCTAACGGAGACAGGTTTCTTGAACTTTACAGACAGCTTGAACGAGAGGGAAAGAGGGTTTATTTTCCCGATGCTCAAGATAATGAAAACATAATCGGCAGGCTGATGAATGTTCCGCAGCTTAAGGCTTTAAAGGACGATCTGGACTACTGCCGTGTAGTGCGTAACTTTTTGGTACATAATCCAAAGGTAAACGGTGAGTATGCCGTTACACCATCCGATAAACTTGTTGAATTTATGCAGCGATGTGTAGATCAGATCAGAGACCCGGCAAGGGCGATGGATTATGCCATTAAAAGACGGAACATGTATACTGCAGCCTTAAGTTCTCGTGTGGTTGACGTTATACGGCATATGCACAAAAACGGTTTTACCCATGTCCCTATTATAGAGGATAATAAGCTTATAGGTGTGTTCAGTGCAAATGTACTTTTTGGCTATCTTGCAGGTACAAGCCTCAGTGAAATTACAATTGATGCAAAGATTGAGCAGTTTATTGATCATATTGCTTTGCATAACCATACCAATGAGTATTTTACTTTTATACGCAGCGATGCTACCCTTTATGAGGTTTCAAAACTCTTTAAAATTGATAAACGCAGTATGAAACAGCTTTGTGCAATCTTTTTTACGGAAAACGGGCGCAGCACGGAAGATGTGGCAGGGATGATGACACCATACTCGCTTTTAAGGGATGCACCGGAGTTTTAAACTTTACGCAAACTTAATAAATTTATGGGTCAATAATTATATAATTTTAATTGAAAAATAAGGAAAATTGAGTTATCATATTGGTGAGATTAAAAAGCTAGGAGGGCGGTATATGTATTCGGTCAAAATCGAAGATATGGTCAAGGAATTTAATTTAAAAAATCTCACGGAGGACATCAGCCTTGAGGACAGGCTTATTGAAACTGCTGAAGTGAACAGACCTGCCTTGCAGCTTGCGGGCTTTTTCGATTACTTTGAGTGTGAGAGAGTGCAAATAATAGGTATAGTTGAATATACTTATCTGAGCAAGCTTGCACCGGAGTTCAGACAGGAGACGCTTGCTAAGTTTTTTGAATATAAAATGCCCTGTGTTGTTATTTCGAGAGGGCTTGAACCCCATGCGGAAATGATGTTTTACGCAAGGGAGGCGGGAGTGCCTATATTTCAGACCCAGTCCTCCACCTCGGAGTTTATGGGCGAGCTTATAAAATGGCTCAGGGTGCAGCTTGCACCACGCACCACTCTGCACGGTGTACTTCTGGACGTATACGGCGAAGGTGTACTTATTATGGGTGAGAGCGGTATAGGTAAGAGTGAAACTGCAATTGAGCTTATCAAAAGAGGTCACAGACTTGTGGCTGATGATGCCGTCGAAATTAAAAAGGTGTCTTATACTACCCTTGTGGGCAGCTGCCCGGAGCTTATCAGGTATTTTATTGAGGTAAGAGGCATAGGCATTATTAATGTCAAGCAGATGTTCGGTGTTCAGTCGGTTAAGGATACACAGGAGATAGACCTTATCGTTAAGCTTGAAAACTGGGAAAAGGGAAAGCAATACGACAGGATAGGGCTTAAAGAGGAATATATGGATATACTGGGCAACAACGTGGTATGTCACACCATTCCCGTACGCCCCGGTCGTAACCTCGCAATGATCTGTGAGGCAGCCGCAGTCAACAGACGTCAGAAAAAGATGGGATATAATGCGGCACAGGCTCTTAACGATGCTATTATGAAGGGTACAGGCGGCACATGCTGATAAATTTATTAAAGGAGAATATTTATGTATTATTTGGGAGCGGACATAGGTGGTACAAATATATCTGTAGGTATTGTAGATAAGGATTGCAAAATCATTGATAAGGCAAGCACCCCTACCATTCAGGGCAGGGATTATCACGGCATTATAGGAGATATGGTAAAGCTGTGCAAAGAGCTTGCGGAAAAAAACAATATTGCTTTAAGTGAAATAAATTCACTTGGTATCGGATTACCGGGACTGCTTGATAAAAAGAAGGGCAGACTGGTGTATGCCAGCAACCTTTCCTTTGACCATATCAATGTCATTGATGAGGTTAAAAAACTGATAGATTTGCCTATTTATATAGAAAATGACGCTAATTGCGCTGCTATCGGCGAAATGGTGTGCGGAGCCGCCCACGGCAATAAAAATGTTATTTATATAACCTTGGGCACGGGTGTCGGAGCAGGTATTATTCTTAACGGAAAGGTGTTCAGAGGAGCTTTCGGCGGCGGCGGAGAAGCCGGTCATATGGTTATCCGTGCCGAGGGTGAGATGTGTACCTGCGGCAGAAAGGGCTGCTGGGAGGCATATGCTTCCGCAACCGCTTTAAGACGTGAGGGTAGAATAGCTGCGGCAAAGTATCCAAACAGTGAAATATACAATCTTGTTGACGGCAATATTAAGCTCATTGATGCAAAGACAGTATTTGATGCAGCGGATTTAAACGACAAGGTCGCTCTGGAAATAGTGGATATATACACAAAGTGTGTGGCAATAGGACTTGTTAATCTGGTAAATATTTTTGAACCGGAGGCTATTGTTATAGGCGGCGGTATTTGTGCTCAGGGAGACAGAGTTATCAAGCCGGTTACCAAGATACTCAGCGAGAGAGTTTACGGTGGCGTGCTTAAGACAAAGGTGTGCGTTGCCTCTCTGGGCAATGATGCCGGTATAGTGGGCGCAGCCATGCTTTATAAAAATTTTGACTGATAGGAGTGATTATATGGCTGCCTACAGCAGTCTTTTCAAGGGTGTTGTTTCCGATGAAAATATCAGGGAAAATGAGCCTATGAGCAGGCATACGACCTTTAAAACCGGAGGCAGTGCCGACCTTATGCTCCTTCCTACCTCCGAGGATGAGCTGCTTGAGGCAGTAAAGCTTTGCAGCGAAAACTCCTTGCCGTACCTTATCATAGGCAATGGCAGCAACCTCCTTGTTACAGACAAGGGTATAAGGGGTGTCGTGATTAAACTTGGCAGAGATTTTGCAAAAATTGACGTGGAAGGAAATGTTATCAGTGCTCAGGCAGGAGCGTTGTTAAGTGCCACTGCAAATGCAGCCCTTAAGGCGGAGCTTTCAGGTATGGAGTTTGCTGCAGGCATCCCGGGTACAGTGGGCGGTGCCGTGTGTATGAATGCGGGCGCCTATGGCGGGGAGCTTAAGGATATAATCAAGGAAGTAAGGGTGCTTGACAAAGATGAGGTCAAAACTTTGTCAAATACCCAAGCGGGTTTTGTATATCGGGGCAGCCGTATTATGAATGAAGGAATGATCGTGCTGTCAGCTGTTTTTGAACTGGAAAAGGGCAGTAAAGAAGATATACGCAGTCTTATGGATGACTATTCCCAGAGGCGGAGGTCAAAGCAGCCCCTTGACAGACCCAGTGCAGGCAGTACCTTTAAGCGTCCGGAGGGTGACTTTGCAGGCAGACTTATTGAGGCGGCAGGACTGAAGGGCTGCAGCATAGGCGGAGCTAAGGTCAGTGACAAACACTGCGGCTTTATTATAAACGACGGCGGAGCAAGCAGTACCGATATATTGGAGCTGATTGATTTTGTCAGGAAAAAGGTTTACGAAAGTTCGGGCGTTATGCTTGAGCCGGAGGTTCGCATCATAGGCGAGCTTTAGCAAGAGGTGATAGAGATGAGGTTTTTAATTGTAACGGGTATGTCCGGAGCGGGTAAGAGTACCGTGCTCAAGTTTCTGGAGGATGTCAATTACTTTTGTGTTGACAATCTGCCCCCGGGACTTATCCCCAAGTTTATTGAGCTTTGCGAAGCCAGCAGTGATATAGAAAACGTGGCTCTGGGTATTGATATAAGGGGCGGAAAGCTTTTTAAGGATCTCTTCAGCTATATTTCGGAAATGAAGAGTGAAACAAATAAGTTTGAAATACTCTTTATGGACTGTTCCGATGAGGTGCTTTTAAAGCGGTATAAGGAGTCAAGGCGTTCCCATCCTCTTGCACGGGGCGACCTTGCAACCGTGGGTATCAAGCGTGAGCGTGAAATGCTTAAGGACATAAAAAAACGCTCAGACTATATCATAGACACAAGCCATATGCTTACAAGGCAGTTAAGGGCACAGCTCAGCGATATGTTTCTGGAAAACAAAAAGTTTGATTCCCTTATGATTACTGTGCTGAGCTTTGGTTTCAAGTACGGCATACCCACCGATGCGGATCTGGTATTTGACGTAAGGTTTCTGCCAAACCCCTTTTACATTGCGGAGCTTAAGCAGCATACCGGTAACGATGTGGCGGTCAGGGACTATGTAATGCAGTTTGATGAGGCAAAAAAATTTCTCGGAATGCTCAATGAGATGCTGGAGTTTCTTATACCTAACTATATTAAAGAGGGTAAAAATCAACTTGTCATTGCCATCGGATGTACAGGTGGCAAGCATAGGAGCGTTACCCTTGCAAATGAGGTTTACAGCAACCTGAAAAAGCTGGGACACAGCGTAGTAATAGCCCATCGGGATATTGACAAGGATAACAAGAGGTAGTATACTATAAAAATAGAAAAGGTGATGCTATGTCATTTTCTCAGGAGGTTAAGTCGGAGCTGTTAAAGCATACCGATACAGCTAGGCACTGTCTTATAGCTTCCCTTTGCGCTGTTGTCAATTTGTGCGGATTTTGCGGAGGTACTGATAGTTGTGTAGTCATAGCCTGCGAAAATCAATCTGTGGTTGAATTGGCGGCAGAGCTGGTATCAAGGCTTTTTAACTCCAAGCCTTATATAACCTCGTTTGAAAACAAACCTGCCATTGTTCTGCTTGAGGTCGATGCGGACAATGTGCTTTCATCATGCAGGCTTTCGGGCAGGGGTGACACGGAGGAACAGCCCATAGATCCACTTGTGGTTGCCTCTGACTGCTGCAAAAGGGCTTACCTCAGGACGGCATTTATTTGCTGCGGTTCGGTTACCAATCCCGAAAAGACCTATCATCTGGAGTTTGTAAACAATGACTATTATCACGCACTCAATCTGAAGGAGCTTATTGATT
>CALWRD010000180.1 GCA_944383875.1 uncultured Clostridia bacterium
GAAACTACTGAGGCTGCTGAGGAAGAAACTGAGGCTGCTGAAGACGAGGCTGCTGCTGAAGACGAGGCTGCTGCTGAGGAAGAAACAGTTGCTGAGGATGAAACAGCTGCTGAGGACGAGGCTGCTGCTGAAGAAACTACTGAGGCTGAGGCTGATGCTGAGGCAGCTACAGTTGCTGAGTAATTTATCGGGAGACTTTAACCTATGAGTAAAATTTCGGCTGTATCTATTTTATTATTAACGCTGCTTTTGACAGCCTGCGGCGGCTCAGATGAGCCTGCTGCCACCGATACTGCCGAGCTTACCGAAAGCACTACCGAGGCGGTATCGGAAGAGGTACCCATCGTTGCCAATGCGGAGACCATCACTGCCTATGGGCAGCTGCTGAACGATGCCTGTGTCTACCTTAATGAAAATTATGCGGATAAGATAACGGGCGAGGTCAGGATAGAGTACGATGCTACCTGTGAAAGGCTCCACAATATCAACCTTCAAGGCATAAGCGCCGTTGCTCAGATGAGCGACAGCGAGCGTGAGGCTATCTTTGCCCGGCTTGAGGAGATTGAAAGCATTATATTTGACAGCGTAGCCGAGCAAATCGGCGTAAAGGCAGAGCTTACGGAAGCAGTTACAACCACTGCCGATAAGGCGGATACCGAGGTTTCCGGTGAGCTGATTACAGGCTTGCCTCAAGAAACCACCACTGCCGCAGAACCCGAAAGAATAACTGCCGCAGAGTAATAATTTTTCATAGGCTTTAAGACCGTCACAGGACGGTCTTTTTTATTTCCATAAAAAACGGAAAAACAAAAATTAGAAAATTCAAGAAAACAAGAGAAAACTGGAGTATCAGTGAGAAAAATTCCAATAATCGGCTGAAATGACCTAATTTGGATATTGCAATATTACAGCCGATAAACTATTATATAACCAAAGTTAGCACTCAACCGAAGTGAGTGCTAACAAATTCAAAAGTAAATTTTCATTTAGCACGCTTAATTAATTCTTAATTAAGCATATATATTTCAAGGAGGAATTAAGATGTTAAAACCATTGGGTGACAGAGTAGTTCTTAAGCAGCTTGAGGCTGAGGAAACCACAAAGGGCGGTATTATCCTTACATCTCAGTCACAGGAAAAGCCACAGGAGGCTGAGGTAATTGCAGTAGGTCCCGGGGCAAAGGTTGACGGCAAGGTAGTACCCGTTGAGGTTAAGGTAGGCGACAAGGTTGTTTACTCCAAATATGCCGGTCTTGAAGTTAAGTATGAGGGCACAGAGTATATTATCGTTAAAGAAAGCGATATTCTCGCTGTAGTTGAGTAATTGATTGGAGGAAAATAAAAATGGCTAAGCAGATCAAATATGGTGTTGAGGCTAGAAAGGCTCTTGAAAGCGGTGTTAATCAGCTTGCGGATACAGTTAAGGTAACTCTCGGGCCTAAGGGCAGGAACGTTGTACTTGACAAGAAGTACGGCTCACCACTTATCACAAACGATGGTGTTACAATCGCAAAGGATATCGAGCTTGAGGATGCCTTTGAAAATATGGGTGCACAGCTTGTTAAGGAAGTTGCCACAAAGACTAACGACGTGGCAGGTGACGGTACTACCACAGCTACAGTACTTGCACAGGCTATGATCCAGGAGGGTCTTAAGAACATTGCGGCAGGTGCTAACCCTATCATCTTAAGAAAGGGTATGGCAAAGGCAACTCAGGCTGCCGTTGAGTCAATCAAGGCTATGAGCCAGCCTGTAGCAGGCAAGGATCACATTGCTATGATCGCATCTATCTCCGCTGCCGATGAGGAAGTAGGTACAATGATTGCAGATGCAATGGAGAAGGTTTCCAACGACGGTGTTATCACTGTTGAGGAGTCCAAGACAATGAATACCGAGCTTGAGCTTGTGGAAGGTATGCAGTTTGACAGGGGCTACCTTTCAGCATATATGTCAACCGATATGGAGAAGATGGTTGCTAACCTTGACAACCCATATATCCTTATCACTGACAAGAAGATTTCAAACATTCAGGATATTCTTCCTCTTCTTGAGCAGATCGTTCAGCAGGGCGCTAAGCTCCTTATCATCGCTGAGGATGTTGAGGGCGAGGCTCTTACCACTCTTATCGTAAACAAGTTAAGAGGTACTTTCAACTGTGTTGCTGTTAAGGCTCCCGGCTTTGGCGACAGAAGAAAGGAAATGCTTAAGGATATTGCAGTACTTACAGGCGGTACAGTTATCAGCAGCGAGCTTGGTCTTGAACTTAAGGAAGCTACCATGGATATGCTCGGTAAGGCTAAGACAGTTAATGTTTCCAAGGAAAACACTATTATCGTAGGCGGTGCAGGCGCTAAGGCTGATATTGATGCAAGGGTTGCTCAGATCCGTGCTCAGCTTGAGGAATCCACTTCCGAATTTGATAAGGAAAAGCTTCAGGAGAGACTTGCTAAGCTCGTTGGCGGCGTTGCTGTTATCAAGGTGGGTGCTGCTTCCGAGATGGAACTTAAGGAAAAGAAGCTCCGTATGGAGGATGCCCTTGCAGCTACAAAGGCAGCTGTTGAGGAGGGTATCATCAGCGGCGGCGGTTCCGCATACATCCACTGTATCCCTGCTGTTGAAAAGGTTTACAACGAGCTTGCAGGTGACGAAAAGACCGGTGCAGGCGTAATCCTTAAGGCACTTGAGGCTCCTCTTCGCCAGATTGCGGTTAATGCAGGTCTTGAGGGCGCCGTTATCGTAAACAATGTTAAGCAGAGCGGCAATGACGAAGGCTTCAATGCTCATACCGAAGAATATGTAAATATCGTTAAGGAAGGTATCATTGACCCTGCTAAGGTTACAAGGAGCGCACTTCAGAACGCAAGCAGCGTTGCTTCTACTATCCTTACTACAGAATCCGTTGTTGCGGATATTAAGGAACCTGAGCCAGCTATGCCGGCAGGCGGCGCCGGTATGGGCGGTATGATGTAATTAAATAATTGATATAAAGCTATCCCCCGAGGGTGTGACCTTCGGGGGATTTTTGTGTGGGATGAAGATGATATGGGATTGTTTGTTGATTTAAAAATAACAGTGTTGTATAATGCTTATTAGACAAGTAATAGCGTAACGGATACGGGCAGGAGGCATTCTAATGGGATTTGAATCTATCGGTAAAAATATTCGCAAATATCGCCTGATGAAAAAGCTCCGTCAGGAGGATCTTGCGGAAAAAGTTGATTTAAGCACTAATTATATAGGTGCAATAGAACGGGGCGAAAAAATCCCCTCTCTTGAAACCTTCATTTTAATAATAAATGCCCTTGGAGTTTCGGCGGACATGATCCTTGCAGATGTGACCGAAAAGGGATATATCGTCAAAGATTCCATGCTGGCTCAGAAATTAGACAAAATTTCAAATGAGGATCGTGTCATGATTTACGATGTCATAGATACAATATTAAAGCACTCTAGGTGTTGATAGGGGTCGGTTCCTTCTCAACGCTCCAGAACACGGCAGAGCATATTGTAACATAGCGGAAAGCATAGCAAAAATTTTGTAAAAACGGCTTATGGACAGAGGGCACACGGCAAACACAGCAGAATTTGATAACTCCTATATATATTTTATTACTATCTATACATAATATATTTTATTAAAAAATGCTATGTTTGCTATGCGCACCCGCTTATTTTCAGCAGTTTGCAATATTGTGCCGTGTTACCTGCCATGTTACCTGCCGTGTTCGCCACGCTTGTGCCGTGTTTATATCTTGTGCGGGACAGGGGACTGACCTTCCGTATACTGTCGATAGGTTGGCAGGCGGCGGTTCCTTATCAAAGCTTTATAATTTTATCCCTCGGAGGTATAACCTTCGGGGGATTTTTTTGTGGAATTAAGACGGTATAGGTATTATGTCTGTTGACCTGAGGAAAGCCATATTATATAATGCTGTTAGGAAAGTAACGGAATAACTGATAAAAGGAAATACAGGCAGAGGAAAGAAATCCTCCTGTCCTGTATATGGTACAGCTATGAGCAAATGGAATACATATAAAAATGAGATAAAAAACAGGATTGAAAACAAAGAGAATCACAAAAAATCCGCTTTGGAGCAAAGAAGTACAGAGTTTATAAACGAAATAAAGGAAGAGGAAAAGCTTATGGGCGTCTGCTATGATTTGCTGGCAGACGAAAATGAATTAAGCGGTGAGGAAAGAAACAATTTAAACTCCATGCTTGAGTCGGAGGTCAAGTCACTTAAAAATACCTCCGTAAACCTCAGAAAATCCTACAGGCTTGTGGAATCAATGGCAGATGAGCTTGAAACACGAACCAGAGAAGTGGAAAAGAGCCTGAAAAGGCATATTTTGCCTGCCCCTCCCTCAAACACGGTTATTGATTACGAGGAGGAAAAGCTTAATAATTTCGCTCAGGGACTTAATTTCTACAAATTATTTCTTATATGCTTTACGGGCAGTTTTGCCGGAGTTATTGTTGAAATTTTATGGTGTCTTATAAGAAACGGATACATAGAGAGCAGGTCGGGGCTTGTTTACGGTCCCTTTAATCTGCTGTATGGTTTCGGAGCTGTTGTTATGACACTGGCTTTGTATAAATACCGCAACAGAAGCAGCTCCATCTCCTTTGTGGGAGGAATGATAACGGGAAGTATCGTTGAATATCTTTGCTCCTGGGGACAGGAGATGATTTTAGGTTCCCGTTCATGGGATTACAGCGATATGCCTTTTAATCTGAACGGAAGGATTTGTCTTATGTATTCAGTATTCTGGGGTATTCTGGGGGTACTGTGGATTAAAAATGTGTATCCGAGAATGGCAAAGGTAATATTGCGTATTCCGAATAAGGCGGGTAAAATACTGACATGGATTCTCGTTGCCTTTATGGCGGTTAATGTGACCGTGTCCGGCTTTGCCGTTGTGCGGTGGGCTGAGCGGGTAAATGGAACCGAAGCCTCCGGGGCATTTGAGGAGTTTATTGATGAGAGATTCCCCGATGAAAGAATGGAAAGGATTTATCCTAATATGGACTTTTAAAGATTCCGAGAAGATTTGGGCGAAGGGACAAGATAACTTTCTCCTGTCTTAAATGCCTGTTATAATAAGAATACAGTTCGGGAAAATACGCCAGTCTCGGTTCGGGTATAAATGGAGGAGAAACGAATATGGAAATAGAAGTAAAAAAAGCAATTCTGGAAAATTCCGGATATTTAAGTTATACAATTTCGGATAACGATTGCCTTGTAGGTTACGATTTGTTGAGGCGTAATAAGGTTAAAAAACTGCCTGAAGGAACCCGAATCATAAATGAGATTTGTCAACCAGATATGGAAGAAAAGCGGATATACCGTATAAGTTCAAATTTTCTGGAAAGATGTTCATTATCTCCCTGTACAATATTTAAAAATGACATAAATATAGGCTATATTGAGCATATGGCAAGAGAGTTTTTTGTACATATAAATAATGTTGATTACGAGATATCGAGACATAAAAATTATTTATCCTCCATCATGAAAAATGATGCACAATTTGCATTGATTAAAAGAGAAAAGGAAACTTTATACCATGGAATTATAGATGAAAATGTTGAAGATGAATTGCCTCTGATACTTTTACTTATCATGTGCGTGGATAGATTTTATCAAGGAAGAATGATAGGCTCCTCTGGAGACGGAATATGGTTTGATTACAAAGAAAATCGAACTAAATGGGATCCGAAGGATAAAACTATGACAGATATAGGTTTTGTACTTTCCAATAAACTATATTGACAAGGAACAGAAGGGTCAAAATTACTTGAAGATTAATAATTTTTGCTTATCTTCACCATATAATAAAGGTTGACTTAATCTTGAGATATGGTATAATAATTAAATATAACTAATATACTACTAAATTTGGGGGATAATATGAAAAAAACAGTTTTATTTATGGGGATATTGATAAGTACGTTTTTAGCTGCCACAACATATGCTTCTGAGGGGGTGCTTTATGAAGGGCAAACTTATGTGCCTTTAAGAGGAGCATTTGAAGAACTGGGGTTTACGGTGGAATGGGATCAGAGTATAAAGCACGCTGTTATTTCAGATGAGGAATATAAGTTAAGAATAATAGAGGGTGTTCCTGTTTTTTACATTATAGGTACAGGATCCTTTTCTTCCCCTGAACCGCTGAGGATAGGCGATACTCTTTATATCCCCCTCAGAGCGATCGGAGAATCGATTGGTGCGACTATAAGCTGGAACGGTGAAAGCAAGATTGCCCATATTTTTTATAACGGAAGGGACAGCTACGTTCATTGTAAATCATATGCGGGGGCAGTGCAGCAAAACACAACTGCCGTTCAAACTGCTACACAACCCGCAAGTACCTATCCGGATACTAACATACCTGAATTCGGTCTGGCAACAGGTTTGGGTACTAGAGGAGATGTATATCATCAGGGCAATTCTCATGCCTACACATACACCTTCCGGAATACATATAATGAAATGGCAAATGCGATAGAAACCATTTATATGGAAGCCTTGAAAAAAGCAGGTTATTATCAGGATGGAGCGGAAAGTCTGGCAAGAACAGAGCAGCTTATTACCCAGATGCCCTTACGGTTCAATACACGTTTTATTGGTGCCGCCTATGTTTATAAAAACAATAGCGGAGCAGAAGTTATGGTTATACTGTCTGATACAGGAAGTCTAATGATTATGTATAACACAAATTGAAAAACTCCACTTAACAGATAATGTGATAAAACAAATTAACTAATAGCAGCCTGTTTCCATAAAAATTGAATGGTGATATAATGATTGATATTAATGACTTTTTTGACTTAGCAAAGCGATTTGAAGTAGATGATACTATCAAAGATATTATTCCTGATTATGAATATTTATACCATTATACAAGTGCTAAAGGATTGGAAGGAATATTAAGTAATAAAAATATTCGATTTACAGCAGCAGAATATCTTAATGATAAATCGGAAGGTAAATATATTAAAGAGCTTATACTGGAAGTACTGGAAAGCGATGAATATTCTGATATAAGAGAAGAAGTTACAAAGATAATTAAAGATGGTGCTTTCTTAGATGAAAATGAACAAAACCCACAAATAGATAAGATTATATTAAATCACATGGGTATGTCACGAAGAAATAATTTATATTATATATGCTGTTTTTCACTAAATCCTGACAGTTTATCAATGTGGCAATGTTATACTAAAAACAGCAGAGCAGATGGATATTGCATAAAGTTTGATACTAAAGTTTTGGTGAATAATATTGTAAAATCAAAGAATAAGGCATATATAACCGATAATAGAACGAGGGAAACAGTCGAGTTCATGTTAAAACCTTATATTTTTTATGTAATATACAATAAAACTGTACAAGAAGGGATTATAAAAAAAATATTAAATAAATACAAAGATAATAACAAAAAAATGGTAAATGAAATTTTTGCAATGTTTGAAATAAACGATTTGGCAAGGTTTTTTCAAATTTTAGGTTATTTTTTTAAACACCCTGCATTTAAAGAAGAATCAGAAGTAAGAATTGTTTTTGAAATTCCAAACTTTAAAGATATGTTTGATATAAAATATATAAATTTTAGGGAAAGTAATGGCGTTTTTATCCCATATTTGGAATTGAATTTTGTTGATGATGATTTATCTAAAGAAAATGTTTCGTATGAAAATTGTGCTATTAAGGGTGTGAAGTTATCACCAACATTGAATGACAGTAGTTATGAGTTTGCAATAAAAATGTTTTTAAATAAGTGTGGCTTTTGGTACAGAGATAAAACTGATGTTTCGATTTCTAATATTCCATTTAGAATAATTTGAAATCAATGCTTGAAATATAGACAAAACATGGAGAGGTTCCCTGTCTTAAACAGTCAAAGAGATAAAAATCACCCCCGTTACCGTTTATCAAAAACATTAAAGGTCACACATCGGAAATCCCATGTGTGACCTTTTTCATTAAATCCTTCTTATACCGAAAAGGGCATTAAGCACAGCCCAGTTCTGGGGAAAATCCCTTGACAGATTCCAATAGCCTATGCCCCCGAGGGAATAATTTTCAAGGAGCATAAGCTTAGCGTAAATACTCCGAGCATCCTCAAACCAGACCTCGTGGCTGTCGTTTGCGTATCTGAACCATGGTGTCCGGGCAACCTCGTCATACTCTATCGCCGCTCCGTTTGCCGCCGCTATTTCAATAGCCTGCTGGGGTGAAATTGAACGTGCCATATTTCCCTTTTCATAGGGCAGCATCCAGTCGTATCCATACAGAGGTATGCCCATCAGCAGCTTTTCGGGAGCTATTTGCGTAACCGCATAGCGAACC
The DNA here is from genome assembly GCA_944383875.1 of uncultured Clostridia bacterium. Lineage (GTDB taxonomy): Bacteria > Bacillota > Clostridia > Lachnospirales > CAG-274 > CALWRD01. Next base: position 8,354 of record CALWRD010000180.1, read on the forward strand.
ACTTCCTCTACCTTGTTTATGGGAGCCACCGCCATTGGGGGTCCGTATGTATATCCCCATTCGTAGGTCATGGTCAGGGCAAGGTTGGCGGCACGTCCAAGGGCATAGTAGTCATGGGCTTCGTACAGAAGTCCCGTCTGGGCGGATGAAGTCTTTGGCGCAAGTGCCACCAGAGTCAGGAATCCAACCTCGTTAAGCCGCATAGTCAGCAGCTCCACAAAGGCGGCATATGCCTCCTTATCCTCCTGAGGCACATACTCAAAGTCAATATCCAGTCCGTAATAGCCCTTATTGTACATATTTTGAATAATTTTTTCGATAAGTATGTCCTGAAGCTCCGGAGAATTAAGCAGAATATGGGCAAGCTCGTTTGAAAAACTGCCGTCTGCCGTCAGGGTTGAAAGGAGCATTACGGGTCTTACCCCATAGGAAAGGGTAAGGGCTATAAGTTCCTCGTCCGTCGGTGCAATAAGATCCCCGCTCGGAGAAAATCCATAGGTGAATATGGTAAGCATAGTCAGATAAGGCAGCGCCTTTTCAACAAGCCTGCGGTCGGTGTAAGGATAGGCATAAGCGTTTACTATAAGCTCCCTGCCTGTTTGACTTTCGTCATCATAGTGCAGGACAAGGGTTTCCCCCACGTACAGCTCTCGCCCAAGTATCTGAGGATTGTTTCGCAAAAGCAGATTGATGTCCTCTCCCTGCCGGGTGGCAATGCTTGCTATGCTGTCTCCTGCCCTTACCGTATATACCTGAGAGGGGCGCCTGATTACAAGGGTCTGACCTACCACAAGCTCCTCTGTGGGGGGCGAATTTAAGTTGATAATTACATAAACGGGCACATCATGACTTGCCGCTATGGCTGCAAGGGTGTCTCCGGGCTTGACCGTGTGTATAAGCATATGTTACCTCCGATAAGTTAGCCTCGTATAATCATATGCTTGAAAAGGGATACTATGCCTTTGCCGTAAACAGATTAAAATAGTTTTTTATCAAAAATATTGACAAACAAAGGTAATAGCCGTATAATTAACTACGTATGAAATGCTTAAGGATAAGTAACCTTGTCAAACCGCCTTCAGAGAGATTGCGTCAGGTGCGAGCAATCGGGGTTTGCCTGTGTGAAGCTCCCTTTATGACGGCATTTCCGCAGTTCTGCGATACGGACTAATGAGATGTACACACCTGTTGTGTATAATCAGGGTGGTACCACGTTAACACGTCCCTGCTTTATAAAAAAGCAGGGCTTTTTTATTGAAATAAGTTTTTGGAGGTCTTATTTATGCACTATATGGGTGTAAACGAAATCAGAGAAGCTTTTCTCTCCTTTTTTGAAAGCAAGGGACATCTGAGGATGGCAAGTTCCTCCCTTATCCCTCACAACGACAAGAGCCTGCTACTCATCAATTCCGGTATGGCGCCTTTAAAGCCATTTTTCACAGGTCAGCAGATTCCCCCACGCAAGAGGGTAACCACCTGTCAGAAGTGTATACGTACCGGCGACATTGAAAACGTAGGTAAGACAGCACGTCATGGTACATTCTTTGAGATGCTGGGCAACTTCTCCTTCGGTGATTACTTCAAGACAGAGGCTATTCATTGGGCTTGGGAGTTTTTCACAGAGGTTATCAAGCTGCCTGAGGACAGGCTTTATGTTTCCGTTTATCAGGACGATGACGAGGCGTATGACATCTGGAACAAGGAGATAGGTCTTGCACCTGAGCGTATCTTCCGTATGGGCAAGGAGGACAACTTCTGGGAGCACGGCTTAGGTCCCTGCGGTCCATGTTCGGAGATCTATTATGACAAGGGCGAGGAATACGGCTGCGGCAAGCCCGGCTGTACCGTTGGCTGCGACTGCGACAGATATATGGAGATCTGGAATCTGGTTTTCACCCAGTTCTGCAAGGAGGAGGACGGTTCCTACTCTAATCTTGACCATCCAAACATTGATACGGGTATGGGTCTTGAGCGCCTTGCCACTGTTTTGCAGGGTGTCAACTCCATCTTTGATGTGGATACCGTTAAGATGATAAGGGACGAGGTATGCCGTATCAGCGGCAAGGAATACGGGGTTAAGCATGAGGATGACGTATCCATCAGGGTTATCACCGACCACATTCGTTCCGTTACATTTATGCTGGCAGATGGGGTTCGTCCGTCAAACGAGGGCAGGGGCTATGTTCTCCGCAGGCTTTTAAGACGTGCCGCACGTCACGGCAAGCTCCTTGGCATTGAGGGCAAGTTCCTTGCGGATATGTGCAAGGTGGTTATTTCAAATTCCGGTGAGGCGTATCCGGAGCTTGTGGATAAGCGTGAAAATATAATCAAGACGATTACTGCCGAGGAGGAGCGCTTCTATGCAAACCTTGACATCGGTATGCAGATATTGAAGCAGAAGATAGATGAAATTAAGGCTAATGAGGGCGCCGATGTTATGGGTGGCGAGGATTCCTTTAAGATGTATGACACCTACGGCTTCCCTCTTGACCTTATGGAGGAAATCCTTGGTGAGGAAGGCATCACCGTTGATGAGGAGGCATTCCGTGCGGAAATGGACAAGCAGAGGGAGCGTGCAAGGTCCGCAAGGGGTGAAAACACCTATATGGGAGCTGACGAAACCGTATTCAACCGCCTTGACCCTGCCATGTCAACGGAGTTTACGGGATATGATGACCTTAAGCTTCAGGGCGCACAGGTGCTTGCCCTTGTATCCGGTGATGAAATTATGGACGAGGTACATGAAGGGGATAAGCTTGTATTTATCACCGACAAGACCCCATTCTATGCGGAAATGGGCGGTCAGTGCGGTGACAGGGGCGTTGTTGCCGGTGACGATGGTCTTAAAATCATCGTTGAGGACTGTACAAAGTTCGGCGACAACAAGTTCCTTCACAGCGGTGTTGTGGAAAGCGGCACCGTACATGTGGGCGACAAAGTTAATATGGAAGTTGACGAACACAGAAGGCTTGCCACTGCAAGGAATCATACCGCAACCCATATTTTGCAGGCGGTTTTAAGGGAAGTGCTTGGCGCCCATATCGAGCAGGCAGGCTCCCTTGTTGACAACAATCATCTGCGCTTTGACTTTACACACTTCGAGGCTATCTCCCGTGAGGATCTTGCAAAAATCGAGCGTATGGTAAACGAGCATATCCTTGCGGCTCATCCCGTAGAGGTTAAGATAATGAGCCTTGAGGAGGCTAAAAAGACCGGGGCAACCGCACTTTTCGGAGAAAAGTACGGGGATACGGTTCGTGTGGTTGACATCGGCGGCTATTCAAAGGAATTCTGCGGCGGTACTCACCTTAAAAATACCGCACAGGCAGGCTCCTTCAAGATAATCTCCGAAAGCGGCGTATCCGCAGGCGTAAGACGTATCGAGGCGCTTACGGGCTTCGGCGTCCTCAACTACTATGAAGAGCAGGGCTTTATGTTCAATGAAATGATGGATATGCTTAAGACAACTCCACAGAATATCCGCAGACGTATTGCCTCTATCCTTGAGGAAAACAGGGCAATGGCTAAGGAGATTGAAAGCCTTAAGTCCAAGCTCAGCGGATCCCTTGTGGATGATCTGGTAAATTCCGCCGAGGATATGAATGGCATAAAATTCGTTGCAGGGGAAGCTAAGGGACTTGATATGAACGGCTTAAGAAACCTTGGCGACAAGCTTAAGGATAAGCTTAAGAGCGCTGTTATTGTCCTTGCAAGCGGCTCCGATGGCAAGGTAAACCTTGTGGCTATGTGCAGTGATGATGCGGTCAAGGCAGGAGCTAAGGCAGGAGATATTGTTAAGGTAGCTGCCGGCATCTGCGGCGGTGGCGGCGGCGGTCGTCCAAATATGGCTCAGGCGGGAGGCAAAAATCCCGAAAAGATAGCCGACGCCCTTAAGGCAGCC
>CALWRD010000181.1 GCA_944383875.1 uncultured Clostridia bacterium
GTCCCCAAGTCTTTCCTTAACGGCTTTTATCCTATCATTCATACCTTAATTGCCTCCCTGCTGTTAAAGCTGATGTCAAGGGGTTTTACCCCGTTTGTAAGTTCGCCTACGGAAATGTAGTCCACTCCGCAGCCCTTAAATCCTGCTATAGTGTCAAGTCTGATGCCACCTGACGCCTCCGTGATTATATTGGAAGGCACAAGCTGCCTGAGCTTTTTTATTTCATCAGGGGTACGATTGTCAAACATAATAACATCCGCTCCCGCCTTAACGGCGTCCTTTACCTGCTGCTCCGTTTCCGTCTCCACCTCTATCTTGACCATATGCCCAAGACGTGACTTGACAAGGGCAACCGCCTTGTCAATACCTCCCGCAAAGGCAATATGGTTATCCTTAAGCATAACCCCGTCATAGAGGGCGTAGCGGTGGTTGTATCCGCCGCCGCAAGTTACCCCATACTTTTCAAACATCCGAAGTCCCGGATAGGTCTTACGGGTATCGCATATCCTGATACTGTCATCGTCAAGGGTCTTTACATACTGACGTGTGCGTGTTGCAACGCCGCTCATAAGCTGCAAAAGGTTAAGGGAAACCCTCTCACAGGGCAGCAAAGTGGAAACCCTGCCGCATACCTCCGCAAGCTTTTCTCCGGCATGCACCTCATCTCCGTCTTTTTTATAAAGCTTAATATCAACGGTGCTGTCCCCGTAAGCCTCATAGGTAAGCCCTATCATGTCAAGTCCGCAGACAACACCCTCCTCCTTTGCAATAAATATACCACTACCTGTAAGCTCCCTGCCGAAAACAAGGTCCGTGGACAAATCTCCGCTGCCCACGTCCTCAAGCAAAAACTGTTCAATCCTTTTCTTTGCCTCAAGCCTGTTCATATCCTCTGCACCTCTTTTATTCCACCATACAATGTGCCCCTATGCTGTCCTTACGCTCTGCCGCAGCAACGGCAATGAGCCTGCCTGCCGTAAGCATATTGTAAATTTCCGCCTGTTCATTATCTGTTTTATTGTAATCAAGGCTGACAAAGTTCTTTTCTCCCTGTGGGATAAAGCTGTCCAACCACTTAATTATACTGTCTGTCTCACTTCTGTGTCGTACTATGCCCACAAACTCCATCATCTTACGTCGGATTTCATCCTTAGTGGGCAGATTTTCGGCAACTGCCTTTGACATGGCATAATCCGCCTCTTGAACAGGAAGAGGGTTGTCAATTATATAATCCGCCGTCAGAGAGCCAAACACAAGTCCCTCCAAAAGAGAGTTGCTGGCAAGCCTGTTTGCACCATGCACTCCGGTACAGGCAGCCTCACCCACCGCATACAGCCCTTTAATGTCGGTTCTGCCCTCACTTGTAGCCTTAATGCCCCCCATATGGAAGTGGGCTCCGGGAGCAACGGGGATAAGGTTTTCGGACAGATCCACCCCGTGACTTTCGCATATACCACTGACGGTAGGAAATTTTTGCTTAAAGTCCGAAATTGCCGAAATATTAAGGTAAATCTTTTCACCCTTAAGGTAGTGGGCGTAAACTTCCCTTGCCACCACATCCCGTGGAGCAAGCTCCTTCATAGGGTGAACACCCTCCATTATCCTTTCGCCCTTATCGTTGATCAGCAATGCCCCCGCACCTCTGACAGCCTCGGATACAAGTCCGTAGGCATGTCCCTCAATGGTAAGCATGGTGGGGTGAAACTGTACAAACTCCAGATTTTTCAGCTTGCAGCCTGCACGGTAAGCAATAGCAATGCTGTCTCCCGTAATGGTTTTGTCGTTGGTTGTGGCAGGGTACAATCCTCCTATGCCGCCGGAGGCAATAACGGTACTGCCTGCATAATATGTATGTATAACTCCATCCCTGTCCCTTGTAAGTGCGCCGTAACAGCGCCCATCTTTCACAATAAGGTCAAGAGCAGGCTCATAGAGCCTGAAGGTAATATGTTCGTTATTATCTGTGTTTTTTATAAGCTGCTCCATAGCTTTTAAGCCTGTAGCGTCTCCACCGGCGTGTATAACACGGTTAAGACTGTGTGCCGCTTCCCTGCCGAAAAGCAGCTCCCCTTTTTTGTTGCGGTCAAAGTCCATACCTGCCCCCATAAAATCAAGTAAGGTGCGGGGAGCAAGGCTCACAAGCCTTTCAACCGCTTTTTCATCATTTAAATAACATCCTGCCATAAGGGTATCCCTGTAATGGAGACGCCAGTTATCCTCCTGTGAGAGGGCAACGGAAATCCCCCCTTGGGCAAGTGCGGAATTGCTGTCCTTTTTGCCGCCTTTAGTCACCACCGTAACATTAATATTATATCGTGCCAGCCGGTAAGCCGTGCTTAAGGCGGCTATACCCGAGCCTATTATCAGTACATCGGTCTTGGTCATAACAGCTTCCTCCGAAACTTTACAAAAAATTTTCCAAAATAATACATTCACTATCCTTGTTATATATTGTGCCACAAAAGCACGGTAATTTCAAGTAAAATATATGACAGAGAACTCAGACGGGGACTTGCACGGCAACACACCGAATGAAAAAGGACTCTACCTTATCCGTAAAGCCATGTCATTTTCCGTATATCAATTAACACATAATCAGCCAATGCTGTCCGTTTTCAGCTTTTCTTGCCTAAATATCAAGCTTTTGCTGCTCCGGAACATTTTTTGCAAGATAACTTTTTTGCGCTCCCTGCATTATAACATCATCCTCCCTTACTCTGCCCAACAGCAAAGGGGATTTTGGATCGTGGCACTTATAGTTTTCAAAGGCTCTAAGCGGATTTTTATTGGCATAGCAGTACTTGCAGCCATTCATACAAGTGTCGTATGCTCCTATATCCCTGCTTTCCATACAATGGCAGCCTTGCCGCATGCCCTTATGCTTCAGATCTCTGAACGTAATCCCATTCGCCTTCCCTATTATGTCAAGGGTCATACAGCCGGAGGAGTGTATGCCGTAACGACTGTAATCTCCGTTTGTACCACAGGTCTGAATGTATATTCCGTATTTGTCCGCAGCGGTACCCAGCCCGTGAGCCAGAGAGTCCATATCTTCCGCCGTCAGAGGAATAAGCTCCGGCATATTAAATTGCAGCTTTTTATACATCTCAACAAAGCTGAAAATACATCGGTCAATATATGGAGCCAGCACCGCAGCCATTTTTTCAAAGGTTTCCAGATGACATTTGACGGTATACTTTTCTGTAAGCAAAACAGGGTCATACCTCCATGATACACGCTGTTTTCCCACTGTATTTGACAACTTTATCAGGGTTGCCATACTTTCCTCTACAGAGGGAACCCCCGGCTCAATATCCCTGCCATAGGCGGTGATCGTATAGTGAAAATATGTGTTAAACTTATCCGTAATTTCTCCCAGATACGGCAGGATAGGCTCATAGTTTTTAGAGCAGAAAATCACACAGTCCACCTTGTCCGGCGTTAATTCATAGCGGGTGACCTTATTGGGAAAAAGCGGATTGCGGGAAAGCACATAGCCTTCCGAAAAGCGGCGCAGCAGCCATTTGGTATAATATTGTACCGTGTCTGTACGTCCTCCCGTATTGATTATCATTGTTCCACCTCCGAAATTTTGTGAAAATTATTTTTCATACAACAAGAAATAAGCCCTTGGCGCCGGCGTCTTTGCTTAAGCAAAGACAAAGCTTCGCTTTGACGAAGACTGTCAACTTTTTCGGCAGTCTATTTTATTTCACTATTGTATTCCTATCCTCGGACTTCGTCAAGAATATAAAAAACAGGATGGTAAAGCACTGCCCATCCTGTTTAAATTTAATATTTAATTCATTGATAATTCTTTATAATTTATGAATATAATCAAAAAATATTAAAGTATACCTCTCCCGGTATAATATCGCTGTTACACTTTGAGACAATGTTCTTCCTTGTGCTTTCCACCTTACTCCTTATGCTGCTCTCCTGAGAGGAGCTTGGAGCAGAAGCGCTGTAGCCGCTTGGGAGCTTATCGGAGGAGTTTCCGTCAAAGCCTACGATAGATGACCATTTGCTGAGGCTGTAGTTAGGCAGATAATAGTTATAACCGTTGTCAAAGGCAACGCAGTCAGCGAAGGAGCCCTTTAAAGCGCTATTGTTATTATCAAAGCCCTTCTTGCCATGGTCAAATGCAAGGCAGTTTTTCACTGTCCTTGTACTGTTCTTGTCGGAATAAGCGGAACCAAACTTAAAGCCGTTAGGGTTACCGTCATAGTTGCTACCCGTCCACGAGGAAAGGGCTATGGTACCTGCACTTGTCTTAAGGAACTTGCTTGTTGGCAGACTGAGCTTGCCGCTCTTATAGTTTGATGCAAAGCTTGAATTTTCGCCCATTATAAGCTCTACAAGGAAGAGATCCGTATCAAGACTGTTTCCCTGCTCAAAATCATAAGCACCCGTAAATACATCAGGGTTGCCGTTATTCCAGCAAGCACACCACTCATAGCTTAAGTCCTTTGTGTATCCGCTGTCTGTCTTGTCGTAGGAGTCCCAACCGTCATCGGAGTTATCCCATGCGTAGCAGCCGTAGAAGGTGTTGCCTGTGGATGCTCCCAGCTTAGGCGCAAAGCCGTCCGCATTGCCGCCCAAGGAGTAAACGTCGCAGTTTCTGTAGCTGTATACAAATTTGATAGTATTGCAGCTTGCTCCGTTCGTAATTTGTAAGCCCGCATCGTTGTTATATCTTACGATGCAGTTTTCAACGGTGTTATTGTTGGCGCTTGAACCTTTAATCTGAATACCGTTGTCTCCCGCCTTTTCAATAATAAGATTCTTAAGCACGTAGTCAGAACCGGTGATCCTTACGCCTACGGCACTGTCACCGCTTGCCGAAAGGGAACCTGCCTTTGTACCTATCATACTGTCACGCATAGGCTTGAAGTTAAGTACAGGGTATGTGCCATCGCTCTGCTTAACGCCTATGATA
>CALWRD010000182.1 GCA_944383875.1 uncultured Clostridia bacterium
GTAAAGTGGTATAAATTCATACATCTCTCCTCCTCAAATATCTATATTTACTTAATATAATTATAAAACTGTGTAATAATTGTGTCAATTATTGCATCAGGTTTGTTTTATAAGCTTTTTTGCTTGATTTTTAAATTATTTCAAAGTTTTTAATCAAAAAAATGTATTTTCTTAAAGTTAATTTTAAAAAGGTACTTGATTTTTATGTAATGCGGTAGTATAATGAATTTAACGATGAGGTATCCGGTGACACAATCATAAAAATGGTTTGCGCCATGGATACCTTTTTGCGTTTTTACGACTTTGCGGTATGTGCAGGGTTGTATAAACTATATTAAAGAAAGGATGAAAACGCGATGCAAAACGGATTACCTCAAAAACAGGGTCTTTATGATCCCCAATTTGAGCATGACAACTGCGGTATTGGTTTTATCGCCAATATCAAGGGCAAAAAGTCACACGATATTATTATCGATGCAATTGAGATACTTAAAAAGTTGGCTCACAGAGGCGGTGTCGGCAGCGAACCCGATACAGGTGACGGTGCAGGTATCCTTATTCAGATACCTCACGGCTTTATGAAAAAGGTCTGTGCTAACGACGGTATCACTCTCCCTAAGGAGGGGGATTACGGAGTAGGTATGCTTTTCCTTTCCCCTGATACCGAAACACGTTCAAAAAGCCTTAACAAACTTGAAAAAATTATAGCAGATGAGGGTATGGAATATCTTGGATACAGAGAAGTGCCTACCTATGCTAACTGTATCGGCAAAACTGCAAGAGAGGCTATGCCTCATATAGTACAGATTTTTATTAAGAGACCCGATGGCGTTGCTCAGGGGATTGATTTTGAACGTAAGCTTTTTGTTATCCTTAAGCGTGCCGAAAGAGAAATCCGCTATTGCAAAGAGGATAGGGACAGTTATTTCTATTTTACTTCCCTTTCTTCGCATACTATAGTTTACAAGGGTATGCTTACTCCGGATCAGGTGTCAAGATTCTATCTGGATCTTATGGATCTTGATATGAGTACAGCAATCGCACTTGTACACAGCCGTTTCTCAACCAATACATTCCCAAGCTGGGAAAGGGCGCATCCAAACCGCTATATTATACATAACGGCGAAATCAATACAATCAGGGGTAATGTTAACTGGACAAATGCAAGAGAAAAAATATTTGAAACCGATAAGTTCGGGGATGATATAAAGAAGATTTACCCTGTTATCAACGAGGATGGATCCGACTCCGCTATGCTTGATAACTATCTGCATATGCTGACACTTGCGGGATTTTCTCTTCCTCAGGCTGTTATGATGGCTATTCCCGAACCTTGGGAAAATGATACTGCAATGGATGAAAATAAGCGTGCCTTTTATGAATACAATTCAACCAACGGTGAGCCTTGGGACGGTCCTGCTGCCATAGGCTTTACAGATGGTATTTTGGTAGGTGCAACCCTTGACCGTAACGGTCTTCGTCCTGCTCGTTATTACGTTACCAATGATGATATGGTTGTCCTTTCTTCGGAGGTTGGCGTGCTTGACATCAAGCCTGAAAATATAGTTTCCAAAAATCGCCTTGAGCCCGGCAAAATGCTTCTTATAGATACAAAGGCAGGCAAAATTATTTCCGATGAGGAAATTAAGTCCGAAATAGCTTCACAGCATCCATATAAGCAGTGGCTTGAAAATAATCTTGTATCCATTGATGACATTAAGACAGGCAAAAAGGCTGCTCAGTGGCAGGATCTCGTAGAGGAAATCAAGTCTGCCATGCAGCAGCACCCTTATGGTGAAATCTGGGTAAACCGCCTTATTGAAATTGAAAACCTCTTTGTTAATAAGGAAAACGATTTTGAAAGCAAGGTGCCTCTTTTGACTCGTCAAAAGGCATTTGGCTATACATGGGAGGATCTTGATACAACTCTCAAAAATATCGTGGAAACAGGGGAAGACCCTATAGGTGCAATGGGTATTGATACTCCCCTTGCGGTTCTTTCCGAAAAGCCACAGCTGCTTTACAGCTACTTTAAGCAGCTCTTTGCACAGGTAACCAATCCTCCTATAGACGCCATAAGGGAGCAGGTTGTAACCAGTACCATAACCTATCTTGGCGGTGAACGCAATATCTTAAAGCCTGCTGAAAAGAACTGCCATAGGATTAAGAGCAACTCTCCTATATTATCAAATGAGGAACTTGAAAAAATTAAATCTATAGATATGGATGGCTTTAAGTCCGTTACCATACCTATGCTCTATAACATAAATGAAAAGGGCGGACTTGCCAGTGCAATGGAGAACCTTTTTGAGGCTGCAAACATTGCCATTGACAACAAGTATAACATATTGATACTTTCCGATAAGGGTGTTGACGAAAATAAATGTCCAATTCCTGCCCTCCTTGCAGGTGCCGGACTTCATCATCATCTTATCCGTATGGGTACACGTATGAAGGTAAGTATTGTCCTTGAAACAGGTGAGCCAAGGGAAGTACATCACTTTGCCGTACTCCTTGGTTATGGTGTAAATGCGGTTAATCCTTACCTTGCTTATGAAACCATAAGGGATATGGCAGATAACGACTATGTATCCAAGTCTGCCGATGAGGCTGTTGAGATATATCGCAAAGCAGTTACCAAGGGTATAGTAAAGATTATGTCCAAGATGGGTATATCCACTATACAGAGTTATATGGGTGCCCAGATCTTTGAGGCTCTTGGTATCAGTGAGGCTGTTGTGGACAAGTACTTCACAGGTACCGTAACACGTATCGGCGGTATCGGTCTTAAGCAGATAGATCAGGAAGCTAAGATGCGCCATGAGAATGCCTTTGATCCGCTTCATCAGACAGATGCTCTCGATGTTGGCGGTAATTACAAGTGGCGTAAGAACGGTGAGTACCATATGTATAATCCTCGTTCGATTTATCTGCTGCAAAAGGCGTGCCGTGAGGGGGATTACAAGCTCTTTAAGGAATATACAAAGCTGATGGACGATACCACGGAGCAGCTTTGTACCATAAGAGGTCTCCTTGACATACGTACCGTTGAAAAGCCAATCAATATAGATGAGGTTGAACCTGTAGAGTCGATCGTTAAGCGCTTTAAAACGGGTGCAATGAGCTATGGCTCAATCTCAAAGGAAGCCCATGAATGTATGGCTATTGCCATGAACCGTTTGGGCGGCAAGTCCAACACAGGTGAAGGCGGTGAGGAGGAAGAACGCTTTACTCCCGATGAAAACGGTGATTCACGCTGCTCAGCAATTAAGCAGGTTGCATCAGGTCGTTTCGGTGTAACCATTAATTATTTACAGAATGCCATTGAAATACAGATTAAGATGGCACAGGGCGCAAAGCCGGGTGAGGGCGGACATCTTCCCGGCAAAAAGGTATACCCATGGATTGCAAAGGCAAGACATTCAACCCCGGGTGTAAGTCTTATTTCACCTCCACCTCACCATGATATTTATTCCATCGAGGATCTTGCACAGCTTATACATGACCTTAAAAACGCAAATACCAATGCACGTATCTCTGTTAAGCTTGTTTCCGAAGCAGGCGTAGGTACTATAGCTGTAGGTGTTGCCAAGGGTCGTGCGGATGTTATCCTTATCAGCGGTTATGACGGTGGTACGGGTGCAGCTCCACGTACATCCACCCGTCATGCAGGTCTGCCTTGGGAGCTTGGTGTTGCTGAAACCCATCAGGCACTTCTTATGAACAATTTACGTAATCGTGTTGTTATTGAAACAGACGGTAAGCTCCTTACAGGTCGTGACCTTGCGGTTGCCTGCCTCCTCGGTGCTGAGGAATTCGGCTTCGCAACAGGTCCGCTTATTACCATGGGTTGTGTAATGATGAGGGTTTGTAACCTTGATACCTGCCCTGTAGGTGTTGCTACCCAGAACCCCGCTCTTCGTGCAAAGTTTATGGGTAAGCCTGAATATGTTGAAAACTTTATGCGTTTTATTGCACAGGATCTTCGTGAATGGATGGCTAAGATCGGTGTTAAGACAATAAATGAAATGATAGGTCATGTGGAAAAGCTTACTCCTAAGAAGCTTGATCACTGGAAAGCTAAGGATGTCGACCTTACAAGCGTACTTTACCAGCCAAAGATTTGTTCAAATGACTCCGAGCGTTACTTTAACGTAAAGCAGGATCACGAGCTTGAAAAATGTCTTGACGTAAATGCACTTGTACGTCTTTGTACACCTGCAATCAAGTACGGTAAGGAAATATCCGCATCCCTTGCTATCGGTAATGTGGATCGTGTCTGCGGTACTATCCTTTCAGGTGAGATCACCAAAAAGTATGGTGCAAAGGGATTGCCGGATGATACAATTAACCTTAATTTTGTGGGTTCAGCCGGTCAGAGCTTCGGTGCGTTCCAGACTCATGGCGTTACTATGAGACTTGAGGGTGACTCAAACGACTATATCGGTAAGGGACTTTCAGGCGGTAAGATTATCGTTGTGCCTCCAAAGAAGGCTAAGTTTACAGCTGAGGATAATGTTATTGTCGGTAATGTTGCTTTCTATGGCGCTATCGAGGGTGAGGCATACATCGACGGTATGGCAGGCGAGCGTTTCTGTGTAAGAAATTCCGGCATAACCGCTGTTGTTGACGGTGTAGGTCAGCACGGCTGTGAATATATGACAGGCGGCAGGGTTGCCATACTTGGCAAGACAGGCAGAAACTTCGGCGCCGGTATGAGCGGCGGTGTAGCCTATGTATATAACTACGGCGGTGACTTTGAAAGCCGATGCAATAAGGGACTTATCCTTATCGAGGAAATGACAAATGCCGAAGATATTGCCGAGCTTAAGACGATGATTGAAAATCATCTTAAGTATACCGGTTCAAGGAGAGCTAAGGAGCTCCTTGACAACTGGGATACAGAGGTGCATAACTTCCTTAAGGTTATCCCTAAGGCATACAAGGAAATGATTGAAGAGATTAAGAAGTGTAAGGATTCCGGTATGAATGATGAGGATGC
>CALWRD010000183.1 GCA_944383875.1 uncultured Clostridia bacterium
TATAACAAGCGTCGGCGGAGTAACGGACCCCGCCTTTTCAAAGTAAATACGTCAATATCCAATAGGGGGGAGGATATTAATTGATCGATACATGGGGAATGTAACGATCTCTTAAATAAATATGCAAATACATTCGTTGGGGAAGCGAATGTAATAAAACCCGAAAAAAACCCAATCTAAGCCCATAGCTTAAACTGAGTTACGTAAATTAAATATCGGTAACCCAGCTGTCATAGCATTGCTGCCTTAGACCTGAAGCTTTGCGTCCTTACCTTTCGATAAGTTTGCCTTTATCACATATTTATTTATTTAAGGGATGTAGAAACTTATTAATTTCTACAGCTATACTATATCACACGATTGAGGGTTACGCAAGAGTTTTTTTGTAAAAATTATTTGATTTTACATTTTGCTTACATAACATATGTTTTTTTGAAATATTATTATGCAGTTTTCACAAAGGGGTTTTCCTATAACAAATATAGTAAAGTCATTATCCAAAGTTTGTAAACTGCCCTTGACTGTAGAGGTTTAAAAAGGTATAATCATATATATACGCAAGATGAGGGAGATAATTATTTATTTGTTTGAATTGTCTGATAATTACACCTTGCTTAATCTTCAGTAAAGGAGAGTCTTTATATGGCTTTATTCAGCAGGATGAGCAGAGAGGAATTGCTTGTTGCCGAGGCGAAGCTGCTTGAAAAATATAATGCCTTTAAGGCTAAGTCAATGCAGCTGGATATGTCAAGGGGTAAGCCTGCTCCCGCACAGTTAAACCTGTCAAACGGTATATTAAGTATGCCTATAGATAATTATATCAACTGCGAGGGTATTGATGTACGTAATTATGGTATACTTAACGGAATATTGGAATGCCGTCAGCTTTTTGCCGATCTTCTGGATATACCTATTGATAATATTATTATAGGAGGAAACTCCAGCCTTAATCTTATATATGATGCCTTTACAAGGCTTTATATTTTCGGCTCCTTGGGTTCAACCCCATGGGGTAAGCTTGATAAAGTAAAGATACTTTGCCCCGTGCCAGGTTACGACAGACACTTTGCTATCTGTGAAGAGCTTGGTTTTGAAATGATTAATATCCCTATGTCAGAGAGCGGTCCGGATATGGATATGGTGGAGATGCTTGCGGCTAAGGACCCTGCCGTCAAGGGTATACTCTGTGTTCCTCTTTATTCTAATCCTGACGGCATTTGCTACAGTGACGAAACGGTTGAAAGGCTTGCAAAAATGCCTACCGCCGCAGAGGACTTCAAGATATTCTGGGATAATGCCTATGCAGTCCACCATGTATACAAAGAAGTTAAACTGCGCAATATATTTGACGCCTGTAAGCAGTACGGCACTGAGGACAGAATACTTTATTTCTTTTCAACTTCCAAGATTACATTCCCGGGTTCGGGTGTTGCGCTTGTGGCATCCGGAGACAGGTATATTGAGGATATTCGCCGTCGTTTCGGCAAGCAGACTATAGGCTACAGTAAGGTTAATCAGCTTGAAACATACAACTTCTTCCGTACTCCGGATAATGTGAAAGCACATATGAAAAAACTTGGCAATCTGCTTAAGTCCAAGTTTAATATTGTCCTTGAAAAGCTGGACAGTGAGTTTAAAGATACAGATTTGCTTAAGTGGCATAAGCCAATGGGCGGTTATTTCATTTCTGTTTATACCATGGACGGCTGTGCCCGTGAAACGGTTCGTCTTGCAAAGGAAGCGGGACTTACGCTGACAGGCGCGGGAGCTTCCTATCCTTATGGCGTGGATCCAAGGGACAGCAACATTCGTATTGCGCCTTCTTATCCGGATGAAGAGGAGCTTAAGCAGGCTATGGATCTGTTTTGTATCTGTGTAAAGCTTGCCGCTGTGAAAAAACTGCTTGAAAAATAAATACTAAAAGGAGATAAATATGACTAAGTTTAACGAAAATTATCTTAATCTTAAGGAAAGCTATCTGTTTTCCGATATTGCTAAAAGAGTAAATGCTTATCAGCAGGCAAATCCCGATAAAAAAGTAATTCGCCTGGGCATCGGCGATGTAACCCTTCCTCTTGCACCCTCCGTAATCAAGAGCCTTCATGCGGCTGTTGATGAAATGGCTGATGCGGCTACTTTCCGCGGTTATGGTCCTGAGCAGGGCTATGACTTCCTGCGTGAGGCTATCCGTGATTATTATCATCGCAACGGTGTTGAGCTGGATGCAGATGAAATTTTCGTTTCAGACGGTGCTAAGAGTGATACAGGTAACATAACGGATATGTTTGCTGTGGATAACACCGTTCTTGTACCGGATCCTGTATACCCTGTATACGTGGATACAAATATTATGAACGGCAGAAATATTGTTTATATGGACGGTACTGCTGAAAATAACTTCCTGCCTATGCCCGATCCAAATGTACATGCTGATATTATCTATCTTTGCTCACCTAACAATCCTACAGGGGCGGCTTACAATAAGGAACAGCTTAAGGCATGGGTTGATTATGCCCTTGAAAACAATGCGGTTATCCTTTATGATTCAGCTTATGAGGCATTTATCAGTGATCCGTCTCTTCCACGCAGCATCTATGCTGTAGAGGGTGCAAAGAAGTGTGCCGTTGAGTTCTGCTCACTTTCAAAGACAGCGGGCTTTACCGGTACTCGCTGTGGTTATACTATAGTTCCTAAGGCTGTTATCTCTAAGGCTGCAGACGGCAGTGAAATAAGCCTTAATAAGATGTGGAACCGCCGTCAGACCACAAAGTTTAACGGTGTGCCATATATCATTCAGCGTGCGGCGGCAGCTGTATTCTCAGTAGAGGGTATGAATGAGTGCAAGGCTATGATTGATACCTATAAGGTTAACGCAAAGATCATTGCCGATACTATGGATGAGGTGGGCGTTCGCTACTATGGCGGCATTAATTCACCTTATATCTGGTTTGAGTGTCCGTTTAATATGTACTCATGGGATTTCTTTGACTTTATGCTTGATAAGATTCAGGTTGTGGGTACTCCGGGCGCAGGCTTCGGTAAGAACGGTGATAACTTCTTCCGCCTTACTTCATTTAATAATAAGGCTAATACTGAAGAGGCTATGGCAAGATTTAAGACACTTTTTAGTAAGTAAAATTTAAGGGACTGATGTTGCAGATTAAATTGCAGGCATCAGTCCCTGTTTTTTAGTATTATTAATTGTAAAACAGCTTTTTATAAAGTTCTTCCTTGTCTTTAAGGCTGCTTTTAAACACTATACTTCCGCATGAGGCATCATTTACAAGACCTGTTTCATTCAGTCGGTGCAATGCCTCTTTTGCAGCCCCGATTCCGCCGTCATAGAGCTTAATTTTGCCGGCTGCCTTTTGAATGGCATTACGCAGCAATGGAAAGTGTGTACAGCCCAGTACAATGCCCTTTACGGTATCTGTATATGGAGCAAGTATTGAGTTTAAGTAGTTGTCAAGCTCCTTGCCTTCCGTAATTCCGTTTTCGGCAAACTCCACAAGTTCGGGACAAGGCAGGGATATAATTTCCGCGGTGTCCTTATACTTTTCAAGGAGACAGAGAAATTTCTTCTCCCTGAGGGTTAGTTCCGTAGCCATTACAAGCACTTTGCCTCCCTTGCATTCGAGGGCGGCGGGCTTTATTGCAGGTTCCAGACCGATCATGGGAATAGATGGGTACATCTCCCTGAGGTTTGCTATTGCAGCGGAGGTAGCGGTGTTGCAGGCTATAACGACTTCCTTGGCGCCCTCTTCAATGAGCATGGCGGCATTTTCAAGGGTCAGCCGCCTTACTTCTTCGGTTGGTTTTGTGCCGTATGGCGCATTAAGTGAGTCGCCGTAGTATATATAATTTTCACCGGGCATCAGGTGAACCAGTTCTTTTAAAACACTGATACCGCCTGCACCGGAATCAAATACCGCAATAGGATTTTGTCTTTTGTCCATAGCCTTACCGCTTTCTGAAAATTTCGTCTAAGGATATAATACCCTTTTGCGGTTTTTATGTCAAGGGCTTATATTCTGCTGTATATGCTTTTGCAGGTGTAGAGAGGTACGGCAGGGTTATGTCCCGTCACTCTGTCTTTAACAATCATTACCGTTACGGGAGCGTCGGAGTATCTGATAAACAGAGAGTCGTGCCCTACGCACAAACCAATTAATATATTAAGATCTGTTTTCTGAGCGTTCAGTGCCATTGCCTGCATAATGGGATTACACATTGACTCATATTTTGCTCCCTTAAGCAGAGTGTTTTCAAGGGGAATCCCTATTTCGGATTTTTCTATAGCACCTATTTTACAGCCTACGGCATAGTATTCAATATTATGCTTTTTAAGCAGGCTGGCAAATATGCCAGTCTCGTTAATAAGACCCACACAGGTGGCAATACCTACCTTTTTTGCTCCGAACCTCTTGATAAATTCAATGGTTTCTTCTACCCTTGTGTATTTGCCGTAAAATTGTGATTCTATTTCCGCACTTACCTGCATCAGTTTTTGGTTAAGTTCATCATTGAGATACAGCTCCTTTGCCTTTGCAAGCATTTCGGTATCTACGTTTGCCGTAAGGCATCCTTTAGGATACCTGTTTTCTTCACGATATTCGCAGGCAGCAACACGGCAGTTGCCGCAGGTAAAAGGCTGATTTACTTTGTTTTCTTCATTCATTGCAAACATCTCCCCTGTATAAAAAAAGAGCTTGGTTAATTCAACCAAGCTCCCTTACTGATTATTTTCTTATTATAGAACCGTATACAAAAAAATGCAAGCCAAATAATTTTTGCGTTTTTGTGCATATGCACAAGGTATTACAAAAAATAGCTTATTTCCTTTCTCAGTCTTTCAATTATCTTCTTTTCAAGGCGGGATATATAGCTTTGGCTTATTCCAAGCATATCAGCAACTTCCTTTTGTGTTTTTTCCTTGCCTTCACTGTTCAGCCCAAAACGCAGCTCGATTATTTCTCTTTCTCTGGGATTCAGTTTCAGCAAAGCCTCTTTCAGCAGCTGCCTGTCAACCTCTTCTTCAAGCCCGCGGCATATTATATCCACATCGGTGCCAAGTATATCGGAAAGCAGCAATTCGTTGCCTTCCCAGTCCACGTTAAGTGGTTCGTCAATAGATACTTCGGAGCGTGTTTTTGTATTTCTCCTAAGATACATAAGTATTTCGTTTTCTATGCAGCGGGAGGCATAGGTGGCAAGCTTTATTTTTTTGTCCGAGTTAAAGGTATTGATAGCCTTTATCAGTCCTATTGTGCCTATTGATATTAAGTCCTCTGTATTAATCCCTGTGTTTTCAAATCGTTTTGCTATGTATACCACAAGACGCAGATTGTGTTCTATAAGTGTCTTCTTTGCCGCTTCGCTTTTGCCTGTATGTAAGGCGGCTATCATTTGAGCTTCCTTTTCCGAGTCAAGGGGTGGTGGAAGCACATCATTCCCGCCTATGTAGTATATACAGCCTGATCCCAATATTTTATTCCAAATTTTACTCAGCGTATCTTTTAACCCCATTCATATTACCTCCGTTTCGGGATTGATAAGTGCGTTGTATACTCCGCCGCCAAGGGAGGTATCAACTGCTGCGACTATTACGGTATCCTTTTTTACATAATCAATCAGTGCATAATCACACCTTATCCCTATCAGTACGCCCTCTTCGCTGCCTATACTCTTATATGGAATCAGGCGCAAATCTTTGTCCGGATTGTCAAATAAATCAGCTACGGCGTTTTTTTCGGCTATTATTACCTTTTCTCCGTTGCAGCTCAGTTCGTTGCCTGTATCTGTAAGGGCAGTCAGTTCTGCGCTTTTTCCGCCTCTGTACACGGTTATGCGACATAGTTTTTGGTGTTTTACTACAGCAGATCTTATATGCTTTATTGCGGCAAATATAGTTATGTACAGCAGTGTTACGGGCAGAACCCATGGGAGAGAACCTAGCGCAAGCCTTACCCCTCCGGTAAGTATGGCACAGGCAAGGACTGTCAGGCTGTAAATCAAGTTTTTTGTAATTGGCATTTTTCCAAAGCAGAGCCACGTGCCTGAAACCAGCAGAGCAAAGACGGTAACCGGATTTGACGCAAATCTGAAAAATAAGATTATTATTGTACTTACTATGCTTAAAATCAGAGAAACAATTAGTATACGTGTGACCTTGGTCGGTATACCGTGTATAAGGGCGGCTGTTCCGTAGGCGGCAAAGAGCATAACAGTGCTTGTTAAAACCATAATGTCCGCATATACTACCATCATATTCTCACTCCTTTTTATCCCCTGTCTGATAATTATATGCCTGCTCGGTGAAAAATTTTGTCATTTAGGGCGCAGCTATTCACAGAAAAAATAGTCAAATTATCCCTAAATCCTTGAGTATATCTGTGGAACGGACCGAATATATTGACATATACGGAGGTGGTGCAAATGGAGGATAATATGCCCGATATTGAGCAGATTGGGAAGATAGTACAGACAGCAAAACTGCTGGGAGGGCTGATGCAAAGTGGAAACGAGCAGCCGCAAAGTGAAGGTGAGACGGAGGTTACGGAGGGGAAAAATTCTCTTGCCTTTGATGAGGAATTGCAATCCCCTGCCATACGCAGCATTAAGGCGGCTATACCCTATCTGGATTACAAATATCAAAAAAATATGGGAATCGTGGTTAAACTGATGGAGCTTGACAGGCTTATAAATCACTATACCGTGATTGCCGCACAAAGCGGAAGTGATAACGGTAAGGCTATGCTTACCGCTGTTAAAAACGAACTGCCAGAACAGGTAAAACCTGCGGCGGATCTGCTGATGAAAATAATGGAAATAAGGGAAATAGCCCTTACGCTGAAAGGAGCTGAAGCTAATTGAACAGGGAAGATATATTTACCGACAGTGCGTTTGAAAAAATACCCGATAAGGTTAAAAATGATATGCTTGCCCTTGCCGACAGCCTGAAGGGCAAGAGTGTACAGGAGGCTGTACCCTATCTTGCGGTGTTTATGCAAAGCCTGCCAAAGGGATATGTACTTAGCCGTACCGAAAAGGAGGCAATGATTGCTGCCGTAAGCAGGGATATGGGAGATGGGGAACGTAAAAAGCTATATAAAATAATAACACCTTTTTTATAGGATTATCCGTAAAAATAAAACCCGAAAAGACAAAGGAGCTTTTCGGGTTTTTTATGGCTCAAGATTGTTGTCATCAAATAATGGAGATTGAAAGAAATCGCATAGTGAAATGCCCAAACCTTGACACATCTCATGGATAATACGCAGTTTTACAGATTCGTATGAACAGTTGATGACATTCCCTATGGTGGACTTAGGTACTCCGCTTTTGGTAAAAAGCTGATATTGTGTCATGTGCCGTTCCGAAAGAAGCTCTGATAATCGTTTACTGACTGCTTCATTTAGCTGCATTTGTATTCCTCCATACCTGTAACTGTACTAAATAAATTTTTGCGAAATGTTTGTTATTATAAAACTTATTGGATGTGCTGAAAACCCGAAAAGACAAAGGAGCTTTTCGGGTTTTTGTATACATATTACTATTTAAATTAAAACATATTTGCCAGCACAACAGAGTTTTTAGGTTCAATTTCAACCTCTACCACGCTGTTTTGCACGGTATATTCTTTTACTGTGCGGCTGAAACCGCCGTCATAGGAACGTATTATACTATACATTTTTTCTCCGTTAAGCATTTCAAGACGCCATACAGGGACTTTAATGGTGCGGGTGGTATCGCCGTTATTGAGTATAACGGCAAGTTTTTCCCTGTCGTTCCATCTGCCGTAACAGATAATGCCGTAATCCATATACAGGTAGTCAAGGGAGCCTTCCGTTATTGCTTTATACTTTTTGTGTAGGGCTATCATAGCCTTATAGTATTCAAATATATCCTTGTTTATATTGTCCCAAGGGAAGGGGCGGCGGTTATCCGGATCTGTCCATCCCGTGAGCCCTGCTTCATCACCGTAATAAATGGTGGGAGCACCGGTCCATGTCATCTGTATGGTAATCGCCTGTTTCATAACGGCGGGCTGTATGCCTTCGGAGGCTGCTGCCGAGCCTACGGTATGCAGTCTGCCTATTCGGCGATTGGTTCTGGTTAAAAATCTGGAGTGATCGTGGTTTGAAAGCTCGTTCATTGCGGTGGTCAGGCTTTCGTAGGAAAATCTGGCAGAATAATAGCGCATTGAGCCTTCAAATGCAGCAGCATTATTGTATTTTGAGGCATCTTCGCTTTCGCTGTGCTTTTCCATACCCGTTAAAAACCAGGTGACGGGCTCCATAAAGGCATCGTAATTCATAACAGTATCCCACTGCCCGCCCGTAAGCCATAGTTTGGGGTCACCGTAGTGCTCTGCAAGGATAATCGCCTTTGGGTTTGCCATTTTTACAACTGCACGGAAGTCACGCCAAAACTTGTGATTAAATTCTTCGCTGAATCCCAAGTCAGCGGCAACATCAAGTCGCCATCCGTCACAGTTGTAGGGTGGTGATACCCATTTTTTAGCTATTTTTAAAATATATTCATAAAGTTCCTTTGACTTCTCATAGTTGAGCTTTGGATGATTGTCGTGGCCCCACCAACCGTTATAGCTGCCGTCATCATACCATTGAAAGTAGTTTCTGTAAGGGCTGTCTGTGTGGTTGTAGGCGCCTTTTTCGTATCCGCTGCGCTCATAAAAGCCTTCTTTATCAAGCCATTTGTTAAAGGCTCCGCAGTGGTTGAATACTCCGTCAAGTATAACCTTAATACCTCTCTTATGCGCCTGCTTAACCAGTTCTGCAAAAAGTGCGTCGCTTTTTTCAAGATTTTCCTTATCACAGGTGCGGATAATATATTTCCCTGCGCCGGAATTATCCGCAGCCTCCTCCGGCAGCACCCGGTCGTTGTCGTTAACTATTACCCCGAAGTGTGGGTCTATATGGTCGTAGTCCTGTATATCGTACTTATGTGTGCTTGGGGATACAAAAATAGGGTTAAAGTATATACAGTCCACACCCAGATCCGAAAGGTAATCCAGTTTATCCATAACTCCCTTTAAGTCTCCACCGTAAAAGTTGCAAACGTCCATATTTTCCGGCAGGGTATTCCAGTCCTTGACTGCCTTTGCTTTAAGACCAAGATAGGTGTATTCATTGTCAACAACATCATTGGTTTTGTCACCGTTAAAAAATCTGTCAACGAATATCTGATACATTACTGCGCCTTTAGCCCAGTGAGGTGTATAAAAACCCGGAAGTATACTGAAACTGTATTCATGATTTACATACTGAAATATACCTGCCTTGTTATAGTAGTATTCCCTGCCTGCCTTAACTATTTTAAAATAGTAATATATAGGCTCATTTTTGCAGGTAATGTCCACGCTGTAGTAGTCAAATATTTCGCTGATGTCGCTCTTTGTCATTTCAATCTCATCGTCACCTATACAGACATAGGCGGTATCAACGTTGCTGTTTGCTGTTCTCAGCCTTATGGTTACCTTGCTGTTGCATTTGGGCGCCACAGGAGTTCTGTATGCGGCGGTTTCATCGGAAAAAACGGCGTCAAAATTAAGGTAATCATATTTGAGCTTGGATAGGAGCAGCAGTCTTTCATAATAATCTGCCTGCATAAAAACATCCCCCGATTATAAATTTTGATGTGCTTAAAATCTTTGTCACTGCCTGATGTGACCACGTCTGTTGCTATATGTTTCTTTATTTTACCATATATTATGCGAATTAACAAGCAAAATTCAATACTAAAAGCCTGATGTGACGATAAAAAAGTTTTCGGAAAGTGAAAAAGCAGCCAACGAACGGCTGCTTTTTCCAAAGAGAAGGTATTTTTTATGGGGTTTTTACAGTTTATTTTACATATTTGAGGGATGTATAAACTGTAGTGTGAAAATATTTAGGGGTTTTTTCACATTGCTTATTATAGCAAAAGGTGTCGAAACAGTGTTCACAAAGATTAACTTTTTTTAAAACTTTTTTTGTGCATTTTGCCGTATATGTCGATTTTTATAATTATTTTGTACAGTTATTAACCTGTTTTTACGGTTTAAATATAAAAAATTACAATTGTGATTCGGAAAAAGCAATTCGATTGCCGTAAGGCACTTTTTGAAAAGAAAAAATATCTTAATTAAGAAACAATTAAAGAAAGCAGAAACAAATTTTTGAAAGTTAAAATCGTCAGTTTATTTTAAGTTCAAGTGCCGAATCAGCTTTCTATATCTTCAAGACATCTGGCAAGTTCTTCACTTCCGTCAATTTTTATTCCTTTTATTATCTGTGCCTTTACCTCGGGCTCCAATCCGTCAACCGGTGTTGCGGTTTTCTCTTTTAAAATACCGTTTTCAAAAAATACGGCAACATATCCATCCTTTTCTCCTATGGAGTAGTGAGCATTGCTGCGTCCTTCAATGGTTTTGCGCAGCACCAGATTATTATCGGTCAGCTCGCAAACCTCATAGCCTTCAAGGGTTGCCTTAATACCCTCCGCATCAAGTCCCTGCAAATATTTTGGAGCCTTTTCCTCATACAGTAGCTCTTCATTGTCCTCTGTATAGTGATATATATACCGTACCACCGTATTTTCACCCACCACGGCGGTGCCGCTTTCGGTATTTATTTCCTCATCGGCATATACCTGCGGCAGTTCCGTGGGTGCTTGGTTATAAAGACTGTAGCCCAGAGCAAGGGAAGCAACTGTGATTACTGTTCCGGCAGCGACAGTACCAAGCAGTTTTAAAAATGTTTTCATACCAATCATCTCCGTATATAAACTTCATATCGGTATTATTTACATTAATCGGAAGTTTTATACGAGAAATAAAGGTTTATAAAATTTTTTCCATCCCTATTTTCTGTGGCTTAAGACCCAGAGATTTATAAAACTTAAGGGCACTTTCATTGCAGCTCCAGACATTGAGGGTTACATTGTAGCAACCGTGTTTTTTTGCAAAGTCAAGTGCTGCGTTATAAAGCCCGCTGCCTATATGCTGACCTCTGAGTTTTTCATCTACACAAAGGTCATCTATATAAAGAGTTTTTATATCGGTAAGGATATTGTTGTTTACATGCTGCTGAAAAATGCAAAATGCATAACCCATCAGCCTGTCATCATCGTCAACTGCCGCCAATACGGGGGTTTTGTCGTTATGAAGTATATCTTTAAGTTCATCTTCGTTATATTTTTTTGCGCCGAATTTGAAGAGATCGGGTCTGCCCTTGTGGTGTACAAGGCAAACCTGTTCAAGCAGATCGTTGATTCTCGCAATATCCTTATCTTCTGCCATACGTATTTTCAAACTTATACACTCCTTTGTTTTTTGAATATGTTTTTATACCTGTTTCCGGTTGCTATATAGCAAAGAGGTTTTATATTTTTTAACAGTGTTATACATACAAAGCAAAGTGCAAAGGTATATATGTTGCACAGCACAAAGCCCTTTGCCGTGTCAAAAGTCATACCTTCCTGCCGCATAATGCCCAGAAAGAAATTCCCTGACATATATATGCCCAGAGAGAGGGGAGAGAGTTTGTTTATGATTGTCTGGAGTTTGCTCGGAAGCTGCTCTGCCTGAATTGCCGCTATATATATCAGCGTGGACAAGGCTATGACCCATATGCTGGTGTAGGACTTAAATATCTCGCTGTATTCTCCGCTTTTGTAAGTGGCGTAGGCAGTGCCGCAGGCTATTATTGCAATCATCAGCAGTATCAAAGGCAGTGTGATTCTGTTTTTAACCTTAAAGCTGTGCTCGTGCAGATAATAACCAAGTACAAAGTAGCCCAGAAAGCCGTCAATGTAGTTGAGCTTGTTGAGGATACTTATGTTAAACAGCGGTTTAAGCTGTTCGGGTGCGGCTATGTAAGCTGTTTTAAACAGACAGGCAAGCACCCATATTGTAAGCAGATATTTAATCAGCTTGTCGCTGTCGGCAATACGTCTTATAAAGGGGGCAGCTATATATAACGGTATCAGTGCGTACATAAACCACAGGTGTACCGCAGCAGGTGAGGCAAGTATGGATATAATTGTATCCCACAGCTGACCGGGGTCAAACACATGCAGGTTTTTCTTGATATAATAAAAGTCTCTGGCTATACAGGCAAGACTCCAGAACAGGAGCGGAAATATCAGCTTTGGCAGACGTTTTTTCAGCATATACCCTATGTTGTCGGTTTTCCTGTCGGAGAGAAGCATTGCTCCGCTTATCATAAAAAACAGCGGAACGGCACAGGTTGCAAGTGAAGTTATTATATTAAGAGTGTCCCAGGTAGTGGAAAAATAATAGGCACGTAGTCCGTAAGAAGCGCTGTGCAGCACTATTATAGCAAGCATTGAGAGTATGCGTATCAAATCTATATAAGGATAGTATTTTCTTCCCATAGTTTATAACCCCAGTTTTTCTTCGAGTATTGCCGCCGCCATTGCGCAAAGCTTTGGGCAAGGTCGTTTCTCATAATATTCTTTTGTTCTTGCTTCGGGCGTTGGATTGGTATCATCTGTTATGCCAAAGAGAAGTTCCCGACATATATAGGAGCCGTTTTCCTGTTTAAAGGCTGCCGCAAGCTCCTGAACAAGCTTGTATTGATTTGCTTTGCCCGCTGTATCTTTAGGTGAGGAATATCCCTGTATAAGTCCCAATGCCATGGACATACCGCTGACACAGCCGCATATCTCCCGCAGCCTTCCAAGTCCGCCGCCGAAGGATGAGCTGACTTTTGCAGCTGTATCAAAATCAATGTCATATTTGTCGGCGAATGCCAATACTACAGATTGAGAACAGTTGTACCCCTCTCTGAAAAGTGCCTCTGCCTTTGGCGCATACTTGCTTTTTTCCAAATCAACCATAGCCTTTACCTCCGTTTTCCCTCTGTACACTTTATTATCATTTATGATACCACGGATTAAGACTATCGTCAATTATGTATTAATTTGGTATAATGGGTAAAAAAATCCCCGCATAAAGCGGGGAAAATTGTTAAGAAGAGTAATTTTCGCTGTAGTAATAATTTTTATAAGGCTTTTTCTCGGTTTCGACCTTATTTACTGCCAGCCCAAGTATATTGATATCTACGAAATTAAGAGAAACAATCAATTTCTTTAAGGCGTTGATACGTGTTTTGCCGTATTTTGCAACAAGCACAACATTTGGCACCAGTTTGGCAAGAGCCATACAGTCGCTTACGATGCCGGCAGGGGACATATCAAATATGATATAGTCATACTCGTCATTAAGCTTGGCAAGCATATCCTCCATATTCTTGGAAGATAAAAGCGCCTGAGGGTTTGGTGGTATCTCGCCGGAAGGCATAAGGTAAAAGTTTTCGTTTTCTATTTTAAATATGCTTTCTTCAATGGTGCTTATACCGCTTAATACGGTGGAAAGCCCCTTTGAGTTTTGTATATTAAACATTTTGTGCTGTGTTGGCTTGCGCATATCGCCGTCAATAAGCAATACCTTTGTATTGTTTCTGGCAAGAGTAATGGCAAGGTTGGCGGCGGTTATGCTTTTTCCTTCGCCGGAGAAAGCGCTGGTGATTATAAAGCTTTTGCTTCTTGTTGCACCTAAGGTAAATATAAGGTTTGACAGCATGGATTTATATGCTTCTGTGGTAAGAAAATCGGTTGTATCCAGCAGGGTGAGTCTGGCATCTTTAGCGCTTTTACCCTTTGTACCCTTATAAACGGGTATCTCACCCAGCGGTGCCAAATTAAGCCGGACGGCAGTTTTTTCAACATTTTCGGCAGTATTGTTAAGCAGTTTGCAGAGTATGACGATACCGCAGGAAAGCACAAGTCCGCCCATACCGCCGAGAGCCGTGTTTTTGCTTACCGAGGGAGCGGAAGGTGCTGTGGGAACCTTGGCATCGCCTATTCTTTCGACGGAGCCGGCCCCCACGACTCTCTTCAGTACATCCGGGGCAATGTCTGCCATACTGTTGCACATATTTGCGGAAAGTTCGGGGTCGGTTGTTGTTGCCGTTACAGATAATACCTCTGTTTCGTTTTTAGAGCTCAGCTTTATGCATTCCTTAACTGCGGGGGTATTGATTTCTCCGCTGACGGGATTGATGCCGAATATGTTTTCCATATAATTTTCGCCGTATTTCTCGTCCATATGCTCAGCCAACAGATCTATTACGCTTTCGTCTGTAAGTATTTCGATGTAGGCATTTACAAGCTCCTGTGAAGCGTTAATGTCACTCAATTCAATTTGCCCGTTATCCTCCGTATCGTATTTGTGATAGTTTTTTACAAACATTGAAAGTGAGGCGGTGTAGGTTTTCGGTATAAATACCTTTGTATATACAAAGGCAGCTCCGGCAAACAAAATCGTGCATAATATAATGATGACTATTTTATCAAGCAGCGCATAGAACAGTTCCTTGAGATCTATCTCAATAGTCTGATTATCCTCCATAAGCATCCTCCCAGTATAAAAAATATATTCTAATTATACAATTAATTGTAAGGGTAGTCAACTAAAATGAGTAAAAAAATGTCATTATATGCAGAATATATACAATTTAAGTCTTAAATTATTAAACACTATAAGTTGTATAAAATTGAGCTTTTAATAAAAGTAATATTTATTTGTAATCTTTTCTTAAAAACTATGCTATGTACAAAGACGATTTTTGGTGATATAATAAAAAAAATAAAATTATTGGAGGATAATATGGGTTTATTTAATGTATTTAAGAAAAACGGCGGATCTGAGCAGACCGAAGAGCCTGTAAAGACTGCCGATACAGTAGAGGCGAATGAAGAAAATGCGGCAGCATCAGGCAGCGAACCACAGAAAAATGAGAAGGATTCCGCAAAGTCTCCCGCCGGACTGGATTTGAAAAATAAGGAGCAGGTGGATGCCAGACTTAAGGAAATACATGACTCGGACAGGCTGTATATAATACTTTCCGCAAGTATTGCGGATCTGGAAAAGGGATACAGTATACCTTTGGTGCTTATGCCTCAGGAAAATGTTAGGGTTATGCTTATCTTTACAGACTATGAGACCGCCAAGTATTATGTTGAGGTAAAGCGTCCTATGGTTATTGAAGGGGTATATCCTATCGGTGAAATCAGAAAGGATGATAAGCTTAACAATATTGACGTCATTTGTGCAAATGCCCTTGCCCTTGGCGTAACAGCCATTGACTTTGATGTGGCTACTGATAAGGCGTTTGGCTGCAGACTGCCTTATTTTATGCAGGTCAATAATATGAGTGGTCAGGGTCAGGTTCTTCTTTCAAAGCAGGAAGTGGAAAATGTCAAAAAAAATGGAGGCAAATTCAAGCCTCGGTTTAACGGTATGAAGATTATGAATTTCTCCAACGAACATCTGCTTACTAAGGACAGGGCTGCCGAGGTTGAAGAAAAGATACTTGGTGAGGACGGCATAGAGTGGGCAAGGGAAAATGCTAAGTTAAACGAGCTTTGCTATACTGCCAACAATCTTACCGTTAAAGCTGCCGAAAAGGATAAGCAGGAGGAAGGCTCAGGCAAGGAAATCAGAGATTTGACAGCTAAATTAAACGAGATTATCTTTGACAGACTTTCGGAGCTTAAAAAGTGGTACACTATTGTCAACAAGGAAACGGGAGAAATTTATACAAAAAACGGTGCGGCATATCTTCTTTACACCGGCAGGTATTTTAACAGGATGCCGGAGGGTACACAGCAGAAGGCTATCGGCTCATCTGTTGCGGAGTTTGCCTATGAGGTTGGAGACAAGGATGTAAAGTATGTGGTTGTTACCGATGGTCCGAGAATAATGCATATTATGGACAGGAGCGAATTTGGCTTTTAAGTAAAACCTTGTTATAAATAATCAGGGACATCAGGAAGGGATAAGCGAATATCCTTTCGTGATGTCCCTTTTTTGAGCACAGGTCAGTCGGTGGTTGATTTAATAAGGCTTAACGCTATGTCAAAGGCAGCTTCGGAGTCAGCTGCCACGTCCGGAGTTATTCCAATGTGGTTTATGTTGTTTCCGTTTGGTGTGTTTATTTCAAGTGCCGTAGCTTTGAACCCAAATCCGTTTAAAAGCCGCATTTCTATCTGTCCTACACCTTTACCGTAGGAAGTTTCCCCTATTACGGTAACATTGGGCAGGTTTTCCCTAAGCGCATTTATAAATACCTCTGCTGCCGAGGCGGTGTTTTGGTCTTGAAGTATGTAAATGTTTTTTGGAGATATCGGGTTGCCGTTATCGGAGGTTACCGTTTTTGACAGAAGTTTGCTCCTGTAGGCATATTGGGATATTATGCTGCCCTTCGGCAAAAATATTTCTGCTGCCTTATCGGCGTATTTCAATGTTCCTCCGGGATTGCCCCTAAGGTCAAAAATCAGGTTGTCACAGGCGGAGGCAGCCTCCGTATTTTCCAGGATATTCTCATATGCGGAAGATGAAAAGGTTGTAAGGGTAAACAGCCCTGTGTTTTTGCCAATCATTTCAAAGTCGGTTCTGCTGCCGTCATTTTCCATTACGGCGTGCTCATTGCTGAGTTCGCCTCTTTTGAAAAGCGTGGTAAACCCGTCCCCGTTTTCTTCTCTTATTCGTTCGGTAAAGAGAGCTATAGCTGCATTGTCAAAGTCGGTGAGATAGGCTCCGTCAGGCTTTTCTCCGAGGGTATCGGAATATATGCTTTCAAGTGCATCGGTATCTGTATAGCCGCAGGAAATAAGTACTTTAAATACCGTGTAGTTGTAATTGAAAAGAAAGAGTGCAAGCAACATTAAAAATAGGAGTATGATTTCAATTTGAAGCCTTATATTGCATCTTTTAAGCCGTGCTAATTCCTCTGTTTTATTGTTTGATTTTTTCTTAAAAATACGCACCTACATCATTCCTCCGTCCAGACTTAATATTTGTCCTGTCATATAGGTGTTTTCCTGTGCAAGGTACAGGGCAAGTGAAGCAACCTCATCCGCTGTTCCGAATCGTCCAATAGGAATTTCCTCTGAAAAGGCAGCTTTTTCCTCATGGCTCATAAAGTTGTTCATATCCGTGTCGATAGCTCCACAGGCTATGGCGTTTACAAGTATTCCGCTTGGGGCGAGTTCTTTTCCCAGTGCTTTGGTAAAGGCGTTTATTGCACCCTTTGAGGCGGAGTATACAGCCTCGCAGGAGGCGCCGGCTATGCCCCACATTGAGGATATATTTATTATACAGCCCCTTTTTTGGTGTATCATTCGTGGTAGTGCAAGGTGAGTGCAGTTAAGCATACTGTCCACATTGGAACCCATAAGGCTTTGCCACTGATGGGGATGCATGGTGTTAAAAAGCCCTACATATGAAACGCCGGCATTATTTACAAGTATATCAACTCCGCCGCATATCTCTTCAGCGAAGTCAAAGAGGGCTTCCGCTTGTTTATAGTCAGATACATCCGCAGTAAATGCTGCCGAAGACGGGGAAAGCTTTTTGACCTCAGCAAGGGTTTGCTGCAGCTTATCTTCCGACTTGCGCGTGTTGAGTATTACCGTATATCCCTCGGCGGCGAATTTCAGGGCTGTTGCCCTGCCTATGCCCTTTGCCGAGCCTGTGATAAGAATATTTTTATTCATCTTTAAACCTCCGTGATACTTGCATTAAACAGTATTTAATGTTATCATAACTTAATGGAAAATAAATTACAATAACAATATGGAGAGTTTTTATGAATAAGTTTTTCGGTGACAAGCAGTTTATTAAAAATTTGGCTTATCTTGCTATCCCTATTATTTTAAATGAGCTTTTAAATTCTGCCGTAAATATGCTGGATACCTTTATGGTAGGCACCCTTGGTGATGCACCTGTTGCAGCGGTAGGTTTGGGCAATCAGGTGTTTTTCCTCTTTAACGTGGTTGCCTTTGGTATCAACAGCGGTACGGCAATTTTTATGGGTCAGTATATGGGCAAAAACGACCTGCCTAATGTACATAGGAGTATGGGATTGGCGTTTATCCTGACATTTTTTGTGGCATGTGTTTTTGCGCTTGCCGCAACTGCTTTTCCGGAAACTATAATGGGCATTTATTCAAAGGATGCGGAAGTTATAGAAATGGGTGTGGGATATCTGCGTGCCGTTGCGGTTTCATATTTGTTTACGGCTGTTACGGTGGTGTTTAACTACGCACTTAAAATCAGCGGCAATGCTGTTCAGCCGATGCTTACAACCCTTTGCTCCTTTATCATTAACTTTGCGGCAAACTATTTCTTTATCTTTGTAATGGATAAGGGTGTTACCGGTGCAGCGCTGGGTACTGTGGTTGCAAGGAGCTGTGAGCTGGTTATCCAGTTTGCTGCCATGGTTAAATTTAAAAGGCTTATTCTTACTAAGCCGTCAAATTACTTTAAGCTTAATTTCAAGTTCTGTGCACCCTTTATCGGTATAACCATACCTGTTATACTCAATGAAAGTATGTGGGCATTTGGCACCACTGCCTATAATATTGCCTACAAGTACAGCGGGACAGTGGCTCAGGCTGCGGTGCAGATTGCGTCAACCGTGCAAAGCTTGTTTATGGTAACGGGTCTTGGAATAGGCTCTGCCTGTGCGGTTATATTGACCAACACCCTGGGTGCGGGAGACAAGCAAAAGGCGCTTGACAATTCCCACAGATGTATGTTTTTCGGTGTGCTTATAAGTGTAATTATGGGATGTGTGCTTGCACTTTCGTCCTCGCTTATTGTAAGTATATTCAATGTTGATGAGGTGGCAAGAGATTATGCCCTTAAGATGCTTTTTGCCGTAGCTGCCGCCATAGTTATCAAAACCGTTAATTATGTTAATATCTGCGGTATACTTCGCAGCGGCGGAGATACTGCCTTCTGTCTTATTCTGGATACGGCATCGGTATGGCTTGTGGGTCTGCCGATAGCCTTTATCGGTTCGGCAGTACTTTCCCTGCCTATTTATGTTACTTTCTCTCTTGTGTATATGGAAGAAGCGGTCAAGCTGATTTTCAGCGTCAGGCGTGTGCTCAGCAATAAATGGCTCAGAACTTTGGTATAGTAAATGCCTTTTGCAATATAATAAATTATAAGGATTGGGAGTGTGAGTATGGAAGAAATGCAAAACAACGATATGTCGATAATACAGTCACACAATAATGATAAGGAGCTTAAACGAGAGTTTAACAAGGGTATGGCGATGGGTATTGTCATTGCCGTACTGCTTATGGTGCTTTTTGTTTTGGGCAAAAGAACATTTACTATTTACAGTAATATGCTGAGCGGCAGTATAGACTATGAGGATAAGGCTCAGTTAATATATGACACTCTTAAGGAACATTATGTGGATGATATAGGAGAGGATGAGCTGTACGAGGGTATTTTTTCGGGTATGGTAAATTATACTACCGATCAGTATTCCTATTACATACCGGCAGAAAGTTATGAGGATTTTGTTTCCGGCACATCGGGAGAATATGTGGGCATAGGTATAGTCGTAAGTGTTGATGAAAATGAAAATATAGCTATTCAATATGTAATGGAGGGTTCTCCTGCCGAGGCTGCCGGCATACTGCCCGGTGATATTCTTGTTGCGGTGGACGGAGTTGAGGCAAGCCTTGAAAATTACTATGATGTAATAGATATGGTCAAGGGTGAGGAAGGTACCACGGTTGATATAAAAATTTACAGACCGGATCAGGCTCTTACCCTTGAAAAAACCGTGGAGCGTGCAAACATAGATACAGTAACGGTTTCTTCCGCAATGATGGATGACGGTATAGGATATATTCGTATTTCGGAGTTTGACAGCGTTACTTACGATCAGTTCAAGGCAGCCTTGAATGAGCTTAACTCCCAGGGAATGAAGGGTGTTATAATGGATGTAAGGGATAATCCCGGGGGACTTTTAACATCCGTTACTGCTGTGCTTGATGAGCTTTTAAGTGAGGGTATCATTACCTATACGGAAGATAAATACGGCAACAAGGAGTATGAATACTCTACAGGTGACGGTATTGATATACCTGTGGTGGTACTTACCAACGGTTTAAGTGCGTCCGCAGCCGAATTATTTACGGCGGCTTTAAAGGATAGAGGCGTAGGCAGTGTTGTGGGTGAAACAACCTACGGTAAGGGTATTGTGCAGACTACATTCCCTCTTTCGGACGGCAGCGCCGTTAAGATAACCACTGCAAAGTACTATACGCCAAGCGGTGTGTGTATACAAGGAGTTGGCGTTGAGCCGGATTATGAGATAAAGGCACTGCCGGACTTTGAACTGCCTTATATGGCAAGCGGTACAGCAGAGTTGAGCGACAATGATATACAGCTTGATAAGGCCGTAGAGATTCTGGAGGGAGAAATACAATAAAAGCTCTTGTGCAGCAGCAGCTTAGAAACGGATAAATTGGAGAAGAGTTATGGAAAAATTAAATGGGGTATTAAATAAATATTTTAAGTTGGAGCAGCATGGCAGTGATATTAAGACGGAGTTTATAGCTGCTGCCACAAATTACTTTACTATTATTTACATTCTGCTGCTTGTGCCTGAGATACTTATTACCGCCTTTGACGGTGCCGTTGATCTTAACGGAGATGTTATATATGCCGCCAAAGTGTTTGATAATATGACAGCGGAGCAGGTGCTTGCCGCCATTACTGCGGTGGGATTTATAACTGCGGGCATAGCCTCAATAG
>CALWRD010000184.1 GCA_944383875.1 uncultured Clostridia bacterium
GTACAGTCAATACCATCAAGTCCACGCTCCCGTATATTATCCGCATACCAATCAAGAGAGGCATCTGTACCAAACATAACAAGCCCCTTGAGCTTGCCCCTTAATGTAGAGAGCATATCATCATCCCCATTGACTATTGCCGTACCGTCGGATTTAAGCCCCTCAAATATTTCGCACTTAGCTTTAAGTATACCCTCTCTGCTGCCAAGATTTTCAATATGAGAAACCCCCACATTGGTAATAAGGGCAACATCCGGCTTAACTATCGAGGTAAGATAGCTTATCTCTCCGAAGTGATTCATGCCCATTTCAATAACGGCAGCCGTATGATACGGCTTAAGGGCAAATACAGTAAGAGGAACACCTATATCATTATTTAAGTTGCCCTGTGTTTTATAAACATTATACCTTTTTGCAAGCACGGAAGCAACCATATCCTTGGTAGTTGTTTTGCCAACGCTGCCGGTAATTGCAACGGTGGGTATATTAAGCTTATTTAAATAGTAAGATGCAAGCCTTCCCATGGCACGACGGGTATCCTCCACCCTTACGGCAGGTACGGAATATTCGCCCCCAAGCTCCGTAAGCACTGCTGCTGCGCCGTTTTCTATCGCCTTATCTATAAACTTATGTCCGTCAAAATTTTCACCCCTGATAGGGATAAAAAGCATTCCGGGCTCAATCGT
The DNA here is from genome assembly GCA_944383875.1 of uncultured Clostridia bacterium. Classification (GTDB taxonomy): domain Bacteria; phylum Bacillota; class Clostridia; order Lachnospirales; family CAG-274; genus CALWRD01. Next base: position 687 of record CALWRD010000184.1, read on the forward strand.
CCTTGTATCCGTTGAAACACCGCTGAAGACAAGCTCATCATCACCGCAAATGAGTCTGCCTCGGCATGCAGTTACAACTTCCCTTATGCTAAGCTCCATTATCCTAAGTCCTCCAAAGCCTCTTTTGCAACCTCTGCATCGTCAAAATGAATTGTTTTATCTTTAAATATCTCGTAGTCCTCATGCCCTTTACCGGCTATAACCACACTGTCCCCGGGCTTTGCAAGGGCTACGGCACGATAAATTGCTTCCCGCCTGTCAACTATAAGCTCATAAGCGTCACTGACGGGCTTTACGCCCACCTCTATTTCCTTAAGTATATCCATAGGCTCCTCGGAACGTGGATTATCGGAAGTTATAATAGATATATCTCCAAGCTCCGCAGCAAGCCTTCCCATAATGGGGCGCTTTGTCCTGTCCCTGTCGCCGCCGCATCCGAACACGGTAATTATTCTGCCCTCGGTAAACTCGCGGACTGACCTTAAGATTTTTTCCACACCATCCGGTGTATGGGCATAGTCAACTATAACATTAAAACCCTTGTCATTAGGTATATTCTGTATACGACCGGGCACTCCCTTTATTGCATTTATGCCCTCGACTATCTTGTCGGCAGGTATATTCAGCATACGTGCGGCAGCAATTACTCCGAGAGCATTATACACACTGAAACGTCCCGGCACGTGCAGCTCAAAGGAATAAACCTTTCCATCCAGACTTACATCAAAGGTACTGCGATCCATATAATACACTACATTTTCTGCCCTGACATCCCCATCACTGTCTATACCAAAGGTAGTGACAGGGCACTTGGCCGCTTCGAGCATAACCTTGCTCCATTCATCGTCAATATTGATGACTGCATTTTTGCACATGGTAAAGAGCTTAGCCTTAGCCGCCGCATAGTTTTCCATGGTGCCGTGAAAATCAAGATGATCCTGTGTAAGATTGGTAAAAATGGCAACCTCAAAATTCAAGCCGTCAACCTTCTTAAGTTCAAGACTGTGGGAGCTGACCTCCATTACCACCTCCTGCACACCCTCATCTGCCATAGTCTTAAAAATTTCATTAAGTTCTATAGTATCGGGGGTAGTACTGGTTGCAAGATGAAGAGGCATTTTTTTGCCGTCCATCCTTATCTCGATAGTGCCGATTACACCTGTCTTGCGTCCTATGGTATTTAACACACTTTCCATAAAATAGGTTGTGCTGGTCTTTCCGTTGGTACCCGTAACACCGATAAGGGAAAACTTTGAGGATGGATCCCCGTAAAACCGTTTTGCCGCCTCACAGAGCAGGGCACGGGTATTTTCCGTCCTGACTGCGGTTATACCTTCAGGTAAATTTTCAACTTCCCTTTCACATACAACAGCACGGCAGCCCTTTTCAAAAGCAGAGGGAATATATTTGTGTCCGTCGGTATGCAATCCGTAAATACAGAAGAAAAGTGTCCCTTCCTCCGCCTTTCTCGAATCAATAGTCAGTTTTGTTATTTCAATATCATCATTGCCGCAAATAAGCTGCGCATCGGTATTTTTCATTAATTCCTTAAGCCTCAAACTCAGCACATCCTTTCCCGATTATTAATCTAACGCTTCTCTAATCCATAATATTTTATTGCATAAATTCATTATACACTTTTTTTACTATTCTGTATACAAAATTATTTTACTTCCCTGATTTATATTTTCACCTGCTGAAGGAAGCTGGGACTTAACCGTGTCGCCCTCGCCCTTAACCTCCGGAATCAGATTTAAAGCGGTTAATTCTTCCTTAGCGGACTTAACATCCTTTCCCGTGCATTCAGGCATGGTAACGGGAGCTACATTATCCATCTTAAGCTCCTCCTCGTTATACTCCGGTTCTATGCCCAGATATGGAAGTATATTGTCCAAAAGCTCCTTCATAACGGGACCTGCCACCTGACCTCCGTAGTATACTCCCTGTGGCTCATCAATAAGCACAAGGGCTATGACCTGTGGGTTTTCAGCGGGAGCAAAGGCACAGAAGGATGCAATATACTTGCCGCTTTTACGTGGCAGCTTTTCACTGGTGGCTGTCTTACCCCCTATCCTGTATCCCGGGATATAAGCCTTGTTGCCTGAGCCTACCTGTACCACGCTTTCAAGTATGGGTTTCATACGCTCCGAGGTCTGTTCCGATACGGAACGTGGAGCCTCACCGTAATCTATGGTCTTGGTAACATTACCATCCCTGTCTACAAACTCAATGCCAAAGTGAGGAGTAATAAGTCTGCCCCCATTGATAACCGAAGATATTGCCCTTAAAAGCTGCATAGGGGTTATCTGAAAGGACTGTCCAAAGCTCATGGTTGCAAGCTCCACCGGTCCTATGTCCTCCTTTTTATGCATAATGCCCACGGCCTCCCCCGGCAGATCAATACCCGTTTTTTTATCAAAGCCGAATTTCAGCATATATTCATAAAATGTATCGCTGCCAAGCCTTGCAGCAACGTCCATAAATACGGGATTGCAGCTGTTCTGAACCCCTTCCACAAAGGTTTCCGTGCCGTGACTGCGTGGTGAGCGCCACCATTTGATCAACCTTCCGGCTATCTCCCTGCCGCTGCCGCAATTAAAGGTATCCTCCTCCTTAACAACACCTTCCTCCAAACCCGCTGCCGAGGTGATTACCTTAAAGGTAGAACCCGGCTCATAAGTATCATTTATATTAAAATTACGCCACATTTGATTAAGGGCGTCGTTTTTTTCTTTATCACTTAAGGTATCCCAAACAGCCTTGAGACTTTCATCACTTATTTCAAAGGGCTTGTTAAGGTCAAAATCAGGTTCGGATGCCATAGCATATATTTCCCCATTCTGAGGATTCATTACTATAATGGATCCTCGCTTTGCCTGCTTATAACTGACTGCCTTCTCAATAGCCTGCTCCGCATATTGCTGAATATTAATGTCAATGCTTGTGACAAGACTATCTCCGTCAACAGGTTCCACACGGATGTTATCCCCATTTTCAATCTCTCTGCCCCTGGCATCTGTCTGGGTCATTATCTTGCCCTGCTCTCCTTTAAGTTCCTCCTCGTACTTGGACTCAAGCCCTATTATGCCCTGATTGTCCTTGCCCACAAAACCTATTACCTGAGAAGCAAGGGTTTTATATGGGTAAACTCTCTGTATATCTTCATCAACCTTTACACCCTTAAGTCCCAACGCCTCTATCCTTTGGGCGGTTTCCGTATCCACCTTCGACTTGATTCGGTTAAGGGCAACCTTTTTCTGCGCCTTTTCAAGAACCTCATCATAATCAAGCTCCAGTATTTCAGAAAGCTGCCTTGCAACCTCCTCCTCATCCTCCACCTGTGCATGGATAACACTGATGGCTGCGGCACTCTGGGTAGTGGCAAGACTGTTGCCGTTTCGGTCAAGTATATCCCCTCTCCGAGGTGCGATAAGTCTGTCCCTTGTCTGCTGTTCAAAAGCACGCTTTTGATAATAGTCCGCCTCGAAAGCCTGTATGTAAAATATTCTGCCCAACAGAACCACCATTATTGCTTCAAAAAGTGTAAGACCGAAGATAAGTTTCTTTTTAACTTTAATACCCGGTTTGTCCATAGCATACCCCCACACCCAACTAATATATATTATTTTCGAATGTATAAGGTTATGAATAAAACTAAGGGCTGTTGCCTTTACAACAGCCCTTCAAACATTTACTATTTGATAGGTTAATCTGTCTTTATCTGGACGATAGTACCTGGTTCCACCTTTTTGCCGGCAGCAGGACTTTGCTCGGTAACCTTAAGCTGCTGCTGACTTGATTCGCTCTGCCCAGTTTCACCCTCCGGTATCTCTTCCGTCTGTTCTTCGGCGCTGCTTTCTTCACTTTGCGCCTCTGTAGTCGCCTGAGTACTTTCCTCTTCCTCAGCCTCCGGTGCAGAGTAAACATAGCAGCTGAATCCCACAGCCTCGAGCATCTGCTTTGCACTTTCGGTATCTATGCCCGTAACATCGGGAACGGCAATAAGCTCTTCCGACCCGGTGGTTTCCGTATTAAGCAGCACCTTACCTCCCTTTTCCATGGAGGTTCCCGCCTCAGGGTACTGGGAGGAAACGGTATCGCCGCTTGCACTGAGCATTTCAAAGTCAAGTCCAAGTCCTATAAGCTCCTGAATAGTATCCTTAAGGCTCTTGCCCTTGTAATCGCTAAGCTGTGCATTACCGCTTTCCGTATCCAGATCGGTTTGAGTACTGTCCCCTGTAGGTGCAATAGCCTTGTACTGAATAATATTTTCCATAATTCCCCTGAGCATAGGGACGGGAGAAATACCGCTGCCGTCATAATAACCCTCAGGTTTATGAATAACGGTCATTACAACTATATCAGGATTGTCAACACTTAAATAAGCTACAAAGCTGAGTGTATATTCTTCATCATCTCTGTTTCCCTGCTCTGCGGTACCGGTCTTGCCGCCGATGGCATAGCCTTGTATAATACCTTTACTGCCGGTACCTTCATTGCTGACTACCGCCTGCATCGCCTTACGGAGATAATCGGAGGTTTCCTGTGAGATGACCTGCCTTACAACCGTAGGAGAAGTTTCTTTCACTATATTGCCGCTTGCATCCACTATCTGGGATACCACATATGGTTTCATAAGCTTTCCGCCGTTTATACAGGCATTAAAGGCATTAAGCGCCTGTAACGCAGTACAGTTGAAGCCCTGACCAAAGGAGCTGGTTGCCATCTGGGTAGTCTGCAAATCCTCTAAGCCATACATAAGAGAAGCGGCATCCACTTCACCCGGAAGGTCAATACCCGTCTTGCTTCCAAAACCGAAGTCGTGCTGATACTTAAGGTAAACCTCAGGACTCATTTTTTCAATAATATCCATCATACCTACGTTGCAGGAATTTGCAAGTACTCCCTGAACATCCAAGGTACCGTGACCGGATGTCTTGTGACACTTAATATAATAATCGGCAACCTGCTTGCCGCCATTGCACACAAATGTGGTTGTAGGAGTGATTATGCCTTCCTCAAGTGCCATTGCAACCACAATAGGCTTGTATATGGAACCCGGTTCAAAGGTTTCTGATATGTTAAAGTTTTTCCATGCCTTGTTGGCATATACCGATCTTTCCTCATCGGACATATCGTTCCAATTCTCCTTGACCTCCGGATGACTTTCAAAGTCAGTCAAATCCATAGGATCATTTGAGTTAAAACTTGGATACTGAGACATAGCATAAACTTCGCCGGTATTTGGATTCATAACAATTGTGGATGTATACTCTGCATTATAGCTGTTATATGCCTCTTTGCAGGCATCATCGGCATACTGCTGTATGGTTGAATCAAGGGTGGTAATCAAAGTATTGCCCTTGATAGGCTCCTGAACCTGAGTAACCACACTGCCGTCCGACTCATATGTCCTGAAGATACGTCCGGGGGTACCGAGCATT
>CALWRD010000185.1 GCA_944383875.1 uncultured Clostridia bacterium
ACAACTCGTCCCTTAGGTTAAGGAACGGGTTTATTTTTTTATAAAATAAAAATTTCTAGGAGGAAAACTAAATGCTGGATATTAAGTTCGTCAGGGAAAATCCCGACATCGTAAAGCAGAACATTAAAAATAAGTTTCAGGACAACAAGCTTGAGCTCGTGGATAAAGTAATAGAGCTTGATGCTCAAAGCAGGGCGGCACAGCAGGAGGCTGACGGTTTAAGAGCTGAAAGAAAGACTCTTTCAAAGCAGATCGGTGCCCTTATGGGACAGGGTAAAAAGGATGAGGCAGAGGCTGTTAAGGCACAGGTAAATGCACAGGCTGACAGACTTGCGGAGCTTGAAAAAAAGGAAACCGAACTTCAGGCTGAAATTAAAAAGATAATGATGACCATTCCAAACATCATTGATCCAAGCGTTCCTATCGGCAAGGATGACAGTGAAAACGTTGAAAGAGAAAAATTTGGCGAGCCTGTTGTACCTGATTTTGAAATTCCATATCATACCGAGATTATGGAACGTTTTAACGGTATCGACCTTGACAGTGCAAGAAAGGTAGCCGGCAATGGATTTTACTACCTTATGGGTGATATTGCAAGGCTGCACAGTGCAGTTATATCATATGCCAGAGATTTTATGATAAATAAGGGCTTTACCTATTGTGTACCTCCTTTTATGATCAGGAGCGATGTTGTTACGGGTGTAATGAGCTTTGCGGAAATGGACGCAATGATGTATAAGATAGAGGGTGAGGACCTTTATCTTATAGGTACATCCGAGCACTCTATGATAGGTAAGTTTATTGATACCATTATAAAGGAAGAATCTCTTCCACAGACTCTTACCAGTTATTCACCATGTTTCCGTAAGGAAAAGGGTGCTCATGGCATAGAGGAAAGAGGCGTTTATCGTATTCATCAGTTTGAAAAACAGGAAATGATAGTGGTTTGTAAGCCTGAGGAAAGTCCTATGTGGTTTGACAAGCTTTGGCAGAACACAGTTGAGCTTTTCCGCTCACTTGATATACCTGTAAGAACTCTTGAGTGCTGCTCAGGAGATCTTGCGGATCTTAAGGTTAAGTCTGTAGACGTAGAGGCATGGTCACCACGTCAGAAGAAATATTTTGAAGTGGGCAGCTGTTCAAACCTTGGGGACGCACAGGCAAGACGTCTTAAGATAAGGGTAGCCGCAGAGGATGGCAGCAAGTATTTTGCTCATACCCTTAACAATACGGTTGTTGCTCCACCACGTATGCTTATTGCTTTCCTTGAAAACAATCTTAACGAGGATGGCAGTGTAAATATTCCTGAAATATTAAGACCATATATGGGTGGAATGACAAAAATGATACCTAAGAAGTAATTAGGAGAAACGTATAAATATAGGATTATACAAAACAAGGAGCTTGCCCTTTCAATAATGGCAAGCTCCTTTTACATTTAATTTAGTCTATTATGATATTCTGAATTTATTTAATAAAATATTTATCTGTCATATCTTGAAAAACCAAGCTCAATAAGCTTATCTACAAGCTGTTCCGTAGAGTATCCGGCTTCATTGAAAAGCATAGGATACATACTTATGGCGGTGAAACCGGGGAGAGTGTTTATTTCGTTAAATACAACCCTTCCGCTTTCTTTTTCAAGGAAAAAGTCAACTCTGGAGAGACCTTTGCCGTCAAGTGCCTTAAATATCTTAACCGCATCACTGCGTATTTCCTCTGCTTTATCCTCGGGAATATCCGCAGGCAATACTGTCTTAGACTCTTTATTGTTGTACTTTGCATCATAGTCATAGAATTCGGATGCGGAAAATATCTCACCTACTACGGAGGCTGTTACATCATCATTTCCCAGTACACCGCATTCAAGCTCATGTCCATCTATATTTTCTTCAACTACGATGGTACTGTCCTCTTTGGCAGCAGTCCAAAGTCCGTCCAAAAGCTCATCTCTGTTGTGTGCCTTTGTTATTCCCACGGAAGAGCCTGCACAGGCAGGCTTGACAAAACAAGGGTAACCACAGGTATTTTCTATTCTTTCCAGACAGCTTTCAATTTCATTTTCAAGCTGGTGGGCATATACGATAGTGTATTTAGCCTGTGCTATACCAAGGCTTTCAACGATAATCTTTGTAAATGCCTTATTCATACTGACAGCTGATGAAAGTACTCCGCAACCCACATATGGCAGCTTTGCAAGCTCAAGCAGTCCTTGAATGGTACCGTCCTCACCGTATGCTCCGTGCAGTACGGGAAATACAAGGTCAACAGGTATCTTTTTAACCTTTTCCCCCACTATTCTGAGGAGACCTGAGTGTGAAGTGTCAGGACTTAAAATACAATTAGTAGCATATTTTTCCCATCCATTAGAATTTATATTTTCCACCGGACCGTCATATAACAACCATTTTCCTTCCTTTGTTATATAAACAGGCAGTATATAATACTTTTCGGTGTTCATATTTGATATTACCGTAGCGGCACTTACTTTGGACACGTCATGCTCCGATGACTGACCGCCGAAGAGTACAGCTATTGTTTTCTTATTCATTTAATTATTTCACTTCTTTCCTATTTTGTGGTATAGGGATATTGTAATATGTTTTTGATCATTATACAATACCTATTTTTATTGTACTTAATTTTTTGTTATATGAGCTAATCCAATTTTCTTTATTAACATTTTTCCAAATTGTCAAGTCTTTTAATGAAGGCGGAAACGTCCGCATCACTTGGCATTCTCCAGTCACCCCTTGGACTTAAGCTGACTGAACCCACCTTTGGTCCGTCGGGCATACATGAGCGTTTAAACTGCTGGGTGAAAAATCTGCGATAAAAGTTTTTAAGCCATTTCAATATTGTTTCATTATCATACTTGCCTTTGAATGCCGCCTTTGCAAGGAAATATATCTTTTCCGGAGGAAAGGCAAGTCTCATCATATTATATAGGAAGAAGTCGTGCAGTTCGTAGGGACCTACCACATCCTCCGTTATCTGGGCTATATTGCCGTTTTCATCCGGCGGAAGCAGCTCCGGAGAAACGGGAGTATCAAGTATATCCTCCAGTACGTATTTTAAGACTTCATTTTCAGTGTAGTCAGCCGCATACTTGATAAGATATTTAACGAGGGTCTTAGGTATGGAACAGTTTACCCCATACATACTCATATGATCGCCGTTGTAAGTAGCCCACCCCAGTGCCGACTCGCTTAAATCACCTGTACCTACCACAAAGCCGTTGTACTTGCCTGCCAGATCCATAAGTACCTGTGTACGTTCCCTTGCCTGACTGTTTTCATAGGTAAGGTTGTGCTGGTCGGGGTTTTGACCTATGTCCGAAAAATGCTGCATAACCGCAGGGGCAATATTTACTTCCATAAAAGTGGTGCCCAATGCCTTGCACAGCGTAACAGCGTTTGAATGGGTTCTTTCCGTTGTACCGAAGCATGGCATAGTAACTGTTATTATACCCTTTTTGTCAAGACCTGCAAGTTCAAATGCCCGCGAGGTGATTATAAGGGCAAGGGTGGAATCAAGTCCTCCGCTTATGCCTATTACCACGTTTTTGGCGCCTATATGTTCAATCCTCTTTTTAAGTCCCAGTGCCTGTATATCCATTATTTCATGGCAGCGTTCCTCACGGCATGCACTGTCAGTCGGTACAAATGGGTGAGGGTCAATATATCTGTCAAGGTCACCGTTATTGGGATGAAAATCAAATTCAACGGTGGTATACCCTTCTGTCTTTGTTTCAAAGCTGGTATTTCTGCGTCTTTCCGATATAAGCCTGTCAACGTCTATGTCCGCATAAATTATTCCGTTTTTGAAACGCTTTCCTTCACTTAATATAATACCGTTTTCGCATATTAAGTTATGTCCGGAAAATACCACATCGGTGGTTGACTCGCCCTGACCGGCACAGGCATAGATATAACCGCATATCAGTCTTGCGCTTTGGTTCTGAACCAAGGCTCTGCGGTATGAGGCTTTGCCGGTTATTTCGTTTCCTGCCGAAAGATTTGCTATGATTACGGCTCCCGCCTGTGCGTGATAACATGAAGGCGGTATGGGAGACCAGACGTCCTCGCATATCTCCATACCAAAGATTATATGGGAATATTCCTTTGCTTTAAACAGAAGTTTTGTACCAAAGGGCACCTTTTGTCCCAGCAGATTAATGTATACTGTTTGCTCGGGGGCAGGGGTAAACCAACGTTTTTCGTAAAATTCATTGTAATTTGGCAGATAGGTTTTGGGGACTATTCCAAGGAGGCTGCCACGATATAACATGGCGGCACAGTTGTAAAGTTTGCCGTTATATTCAAGGGGTAAGCCTACGCTTATCATTATATTAAGGGTAAGAGAAGCTTCCTTTATATAAGCAAGTGCGGTAATTGCCTCCTTCAGCAGTGTGCTTTGGCAAAACAAATCTCCGCAGGTGTAGCCCGTAATACACAGTTCGGGAAGTACAATAAGCTCCGCTCCGCTGTTTTCCGCTTCCCGTATGGCTTTGAGTATGCTTTCGGTATTAAAAGCACAGTTTGCCACTTTAATGTCGCAGCTTGCCGCTGCCGTCTTGAAAAATCCGTATTTCATATCTGACCTGCCTCCTAAGCCTTTGAAAGGTTGGTGTTTATATATACAATCGCCGAAACGGCAGATTTGTTTTTCCTGCCGTATAACTTCGATTTCCATTTTATAATAATATTGCCGTTTTGTCCAGTATATATAGTATTAAACCCACTAAATACAGCTTATTGTTACACGGATATGACTTGATTATTACAGCAATGTTTACTTTGTTACATCTGCTTTACAATCTGCCAAAACCTATTGATTAATTCTTAAAAGCGTGGTATATTAGCTTTGCAAACAGATGAAGCACCAATGACATAGAGATGTACGAATCGGTTAAAGTATCTTACGATTGAGTACCTTGGGGGAGCCCCTCAGCTGTATATGGTTTTGTTACAGTATTATTACATCTTGAAAATGTTATTGACTAGCTGAATTTGTGGTGCTATAATACTTTTGTAAAAGAGGTAAATTATGCTAGCCTCTACACATCTTTTAAATTTCTTAAGGAGGAAAATGAAATGAAAAGAAAAATCGCTATATTGTTAGCGGCAGTTATGACTTCTGCAATGCTTCCAATGAACGTTTTAGCTTCTTCTTCAAACAGCATTACTAAGAGAGTAACTGTTAAGAATGAGGATCCTATCGGTTCTGACTGGGCAGTTGACGGTTTAGAAGTTGCTACTTCCGGTGACAGCTACAAGCCTGTTTATTTAAAGATTTTACCACAGACAGGTGTTGATCGTAACTCTTCAATCCTTATTAACATCGAAAACGGTGAATTTGATGAAGATAAGTTCCCAATGCCTGTTTATACTTCAGGTGCAGGTAACTCTTACGAGGATATGATGGACTTACTCAACAGCGGTATGAGCCTTACTCAGGTTCTTAACTCAAACCTCGGTACAGCAAGCCTTGAGCTTCCTTACAGAATTGTAAACGTAAGCAAGAGAGAGATCGAAGTTGAGCTCTTCCCAATCGATGAGAAGGACTGTGATAAGTCTTCCAACTCTGTAGCTTATGAGAAGCCATACTACTACATTCCTATCCATGCTCTTGCAGATGGTACAGGTGATGTAACTATTACTATCGATGATAATGAAACAAACATCAGCGGTGGCGGCACATACACAATTGCTACATCTTCTGATGATGACGGTAGCACAACCACTACTGTAGATGACCTTACTACTTTCCGTGATGCAGCTTACATGGAGACCATCACTATTAAGGAAAATGTTAAGGAAACATTTAAGCCTGGTGAAACAGTTAGAGTTCGTCTTTCAGGCGGTTTCAGATTTGTAGAAGATGACGCTACAGAAGTTACTCTTTCCGGTAGTGCAAAGAGCATTACTCTTGCTCATAGCTTTGGTAAGGATAACGAGGAGTTAACATTCGTTATTCCTGAAGAAACTAATGCAGACTTTAAGGCTATGCGTTCCGCTACAGCTCGTATCAGGATTGAAAACCTCAGAGTAGAGGCTCAGAATGATGATGACGATTGGGGCGATGTAAGCGTTACTATCTCCGGTGCAGATGTTACTAAGGAGACTATCCAGATCGGTACTCGTGCTGACTACGGTTTCAACCTTACAGCTGTTGATTCTCCTACAACTATCGTAGCAGGTAGAACTTACTATGCTAACGAGCAGGAGCTTGAGGAAGATGACTTTGAAACTGCTGCAATCAAGTTTGAAGAGACTAACGAGGGTAGCTGGTTAACAAGCAGAAAGATGAAGTTTACTGTACCTGAGGGTGTTAAGATTGTAGATTATGATTTTGACAACGTTAAGTACGTAAGCAGAGGCGATCTTGAGGAAGCTGCTCAGATCGACAACGAAGGTACTACTCTTACTCTTCTTAACAAGGATATGGATATTGATGAGGGCGAGTGCGCTGAGTTCGAACTTACTCTTTACGTATCTGTAGACGCTGACTTTGCTGGTGATATTACTGTAGGTGTTTCCGGTGCAGGTATCGAGGATGAGTCTGTTCTTGAGGATGTTGTTGTAGCTAATGCTATTACTCCTATTACAATTACTTCTTCAACTACAAGCTCTAACATGGGATATCAGGCTGTTGACACTGCTGATATTACTATCACAGAGGCTCAGGCAGGTGTTCTTCTTGATGATCTGGAAGTTATAGTTGAACTTGACAGCCTCTATGGTGAGCAGGAAGTTGGTTTCGCTGATGATGATACTATCGATTACACAATCGAGGGTGAGCTTGAAATTAAGAACTTCGATGTAAGCGAAGGTGCTATCACATTTGATATTGACAAGGATTCTTACAACGAGCCTTCTTCAATTACTCTTAATAATGTAAGAGTTGGTTCTACTCGTTCCGTACCTTACGGTTCATATGACCTTAAGGTTAGCGGTGGCGCTGTAATCAACAACTATGATAAGAACATTGATGATGTTTACCCAATCAAGGGTGTAAGCTTCTTAACAGGTAGCGAAGATGACTATCTTGATGATATGGTATACTTCGATACAACTGATGGCTACAGCTTCGATGATTACCTTTCAATTGTAACTGAGACTGGTACTCTTGACAGCGTAGTTGAGGTTACTATCGGCGAGTCTACTATCAAGGTTGACGGCGAGGATGTAACTATGGACGTTGCTCCATACATCCAGACATCCAGCAACTCTACTATGGTACCTTTAAGATTCGTTTCTATCGCTATCGGTGTTGACTCTGACAACGTAAACAGCGTTGACGATTCAAGCAAGGTTATGTGGGATGCTAACAGCAAGACTGCTACTATCCTCTACGCAGCTGGTAACGGTCAGAAGATTATTCAGTTCACAGCTGGCAGCAACACAATGGTAATCGACGGTACAGCAGTTCCTATGGACAACGGTGTTGTAGCTGAAATTACTAACGATAGAATGTTCGTACCTTTCAGAGCTCTTGGTCAGGCACTTGGTGTACCTGTAACTTGGGATGCTGATACAAGAACAGCTATCTACAACCAGAAGTAATATAAATTAACTTAGGTTAATTAATATATACGGATTAAGGGAACCCCTTCGGGGGTTCTCTTTTTTTGTATCTTTGTTATTATATATCCTATCCCTTGAGAAAGAAACATTTTAAAAGGCACTTCTTCAACCGTAATGGCTGATAAAGTGCCTTTTCGTTTTTATAAGTTAATTAAGTTAATCGTTTTAATCGTTAGCGTTGGTAAAGTCACAAAATTTTTTTATAAAATCCAAAACATATCTTTGCTGTTTATAGCTTAGCGAATCAAAATATTTAATCAGTTCCTGATGATCATGGTTTTCACCGGATTTTGTGATAATATCCTGTGATAAATAATCCAGCGTGGTGTTAAGTGCATTGGCTATACGTACATAGGTGTCAAAGCCACCGGGCTTTGTTCCCGCTTCTATGGTAGATAAGAAACCCGGTGAAATATCTACAAGCTCTGCTAATTTTTCCTGTGTAAGCCCCTGATCCTTTCTTAATTTTTTTATTCTGGCTCCCATAGCTTTATAGTCCAAGTTAACACCTCCTTATTCATAGTTTAATATTAAAAAAAATAATTATTAATAAGAAATAAGATAAGTTTTAATTAAATCCTTTCTTATTTCAAACATAGTGCTATAATATAAGAGAAAAACATTCAAAAAATTATCCTATAGAGAGGTAAAAGGCTATGACAGTAGTGTTTTGTGGACACAGGGACGTAGTATTTAGTGTTGAATTAAAAGAAAATTTAGAAATAATTTTATCAGATTTAATTAAAAATGGTGCGGATATATTTTTACTGGGAGGCTACGGAAATTTTGACATAGGAGCAGTGCAGACAATAGGAGGTTTAAAGAATAAATATCCAAACATCAAAGCCGTATTGGTTATTTCCTATCTTAATCAAAAGTATAACAGAGTTTTGTATGATGAAATAATATATCCCGATTTGGAAAGTGTACCAAAAAGATATGCCATAGTTAAAAGAAATAGGTGGACGGTTCAGCATGCGGATATGGTAGTGGCATATGTGGAGCATAGTTGGGGAGGAGCGGCAAAGACAATGGAGTATGCCCAAAGGCAGGGTATAGAAGTAATGAATATTGCGAAAATTTATAAGAAGGATAGTTTTGCAAGATAATAATAAAATTGCCCGATACGTAAAAAGGAGTATATATGATAAAATCACATATACTCCTTAAGTTTTATGTTAATCGCAATATATATTGGATAACATATTATAACTTACGCAAAGTTTAACGCAAGGGGAAGTCAGTTATACTTATATTTTTTATATTATTTTATATGTTTATGTAAAACATATATAAAACCCTTTTCTGAGTTACTAACACATAAATCTACTATTTCCTTTTCCCTTAGATCCCACAAAGGGATTAAGGGAAAAGAAAACATATTTAAATTTGAATAAAAGAAAATTTTTTATCTGGTTTTTATTACAGAAAACTATACAATATTATCACATCAGCCAAGTCAAGTTTTCCATCCTCATTATAGTCATACTGAAGCTTTTCTTCCTCATCAAGTTGTATAATGTTTGATACGACTTTAAGCAGATAAGCTGCATCAGCCTTTGTTTTTGGAGTTGTAATACCTATGCCGTAAACAAAAGTGTTGGCATCGCCGGAGGCGTGAAGGTAATAATAACCGTCACTTTCAACGGTAAGTTGGCATTTTGCAAATACTTCTTTACCGGTGTCGGTATTAACCGTCGTAACCACATTCATACTACTGTCTGAAAGAGAAAACTTTCCTCCGGAGCCGTTATCTTCGTAATATACTGTGACTATACTTCCTGCTTTAAGTTCCATACCAAAGGCGTTTTTCAGGTCACTTGCTTTAAGCTGACTTACTTTGTTAAGCTTAATGCACCTTGTAAAGGATATGCCATCAAGATTGCCTCCTGTTCTTGATGTGACAGCAGAGGCGGGGTGATAAATGTCAAGTCCGTTAATAGAGGCGTCGACTCTGTCCGTATAGGAAGAAAAATCAGGGTCAGCAAAATTCCATATCTTATCCGCCGCATAATTACTTGTTGTAGTTTCGGTACTGCTTTCGGTAACCGAAGTTGTGGTTTGGGTGGTGCTTTCGGTAGAGGGTATTACCACAGTGCCCTCCTGATATTCATATGCACCAATATCAATGGTATCAAGTACCCTGTTGTTATTCGCCAGGTCGTATATGCCGCTGTATATGCTGTTATCTCCGCTGTTTACGGCAGGTGAGTTCTGACTTAGGCTGTAATTGCTGCTGCTTATATCCACAAATACAGGGTCAGCGAAGCTTCCCGTTTCACCGGTCAGGTTTTTCCACTCCGTCATACCCTTTTGATTGCTCTCCATTAGTTCAAATTCAACATCTTCTGCACTGAATTTCGGTGAATAGTACAGGTTATTCTTAAATGTCAGGTTTTGAATTTGATTTTTATTAACATCACTGCCTATAAGAGGTGTTGTATCGTCGGTATAAAAGATATTGTTCCTTACCTCAAGACCGTTTACCATGGCAATATGGAGCTGACCTGCATAGGAGTCTGCATTGTTTACAACCGTGTTGTTGTAAACCTTGGTATTGTATACAACACCGGAAAGAGGATCTCCGTCGCTGCTGCCGTCATTCCATCCTCCAACGGTTATGCCGTTTTCATTGTTATTGTAAACAAGGTTATTTCTTACGGTAATATTGTTGACGGGATAGTTTTCGTTTCTTTCTTCAGAACCGATTTCAATACCTCCCTGATTGTGGTGTGATATATTATTTTCAATAACAATATCCCTTGCACCGTCCACATAAAGTCCGTAGCAGGTTGCATAGTCACATACGCAGTAGGATACTTCATTTCCCGCCGCTATACAGTACCTGGGCTGATTAAGCTCCTCAACGGGACAATAACCGTCTGCATTGTTGCCGTAAAAGTCAATGCCTATGTTGGTGGAATTTGTAACCTTGTTGTTTATTACATTTACATATTCGCAGTTTGCGGTTACGGATATAGCTTCACACCAACCTGTAACCAGATCATAAACATTATTTTCCCCTCTGTA
>CALWRD010000186.1 GCA_944383875.1 uncultured Clostridia bacterium
TATTCTGGCTCACCATTACCAGAGTGATGAAATTGTGGCGGCGGCGGACGCTGTGGGGGATTCCCTTAAGCTGGCGCAGACAGCGGCGGCTAACAAGACGGCGGAGCTGATTGTTTTCTGCGGCGTACACTTTATGGCGGAAACTGCGGATATTCTGACAGAGGACAGACAGATGGTATTTATGCCCGACCAAAGGGCGGGTTGCCCTATGGCTGATATGGCTGATATGAAGAGTGCACAGCATGCTTGGGATAAGCTGACCGAAATTTTCGGTGAAAGCATTGTGCCTATTACATATATAAATTCAAAGGCGGAGATAAAGGCTTTCTGCGGCGCTCACGGAGGTACCACCGTAACTTCCGGCAATGCTGCCTCCGTTATTAAATGGGGCTTTGACAGGGCGGACAAAATACTCTTTCTGCCTGACCAGAACCTGGGCAGAAACACAGCCTACGACCTTGGCATAGGGCTTGACCAGATGGCTCTTTACCATAGGGAAACGGGAGAGGTGGAGTTTGAGGGCAGTCCTGAGCATATAAAGATGATTTTATGGGACGGTTACTGTCCTATTCATCATAGGATATCCCTTGAACATATACAGACGGCAAGGAAGAATCATCCCGATGCCAAGATATTTGTGCATCCCGAATGTCCCTTTGAGGTGGCGGAGGCGGCTGACGGGAAAGGTTCTACCGAGTACTTAATAAAGGCGACTGCCGAAGGCAGTGACTTTGTTATCGGTACTGAGCAGCATCTTGTAAACCGCCTGATTAATACAAACAGTGACAAGGATATAGCTATGCTTGATGATACCGCCTGTTGTGAGGATATGGGGCTTACCAATGAGGATTCCCTTTTAAGGCTTCTGGAGGCTCTTGAAAGGGGCGATTATTCAAGCCGTATTACCGTTGACAAGTCGATAGCGGCGGACGCCGTTAAGGCACTTGATGTTATGCTGTCGTTATAAGGAGTGTGTTAAATGAAACTGGGATTTATAGGTGCCGGCAATATGGGCTCAGCTATTTTCAAGGGCTTTATTGCAGCGGGCAGCGCTAAAAAGGAAGATATTTATATAATAAGGCGTAATAAGGAGGAGCTTGCAAAGCAGGCGGCAGAAACAGGGATCAATGCCTGCGGCGATTACTCCGAGCTTATTAAACAAAGCGACGTTGTTTTTCTTGCGGTGAAACCGATTATGTTTTCACAGGTGC
Source organism: uncultured Clostridia bacterium (assembly GCA_944383875.1). Classification (GTDB taxonomy): domain Bacteria; phylum Bacillota; class Clostridia; order Lachnospirales; family CAG-274; genus CALWRD01. The sequence goes on from CALWRD010000186.1 coordinate 1,212, forward strand.
TGTCGGACATTAAGTCGGATCTTAAGGATAAACAGCCACTTGTGGTTTCTATGGCGGCAGGTGTTTCCACTAATGATATTGAGGATATGACAGGGGTTAAAGGACTCAGGGTAGTGCGTATTATGCCTAATGTAAATGCGCAGGTTGCCATGTCCGTTACCGCCTGCTGCGGCGGCAGTAATGCCACGGCGGAGGATATTGCCCTTGTAAGGGAGCTTTTTGACTCCATAGGTACCACGGCGGAGGTTGATGAAAAACAGTTTGCGATTTTTACAGCCATAGCAGGCTGTTCACCTGCCTATGTGTATATGTTTATCAATGCCCTTGCAGACGGTGCTCTTAAGGCAGGTATGAATAAAAAACAGGCTCTTGCCATAGCTGCAGGGGCTGTTATGGGCAGTGCAAAGCTGGTGCTTGAAACAGGGGAGCACCCTGAGATTCTCAGGGACAGTGTTTGCTCACCGGGCGGTACTACCGTTGAGGGTGTATGTACTCTTAAGGAGCTGGGTTTTGAATCCTCCGTAATTGCGGCGGTTGAGGCGTCCATACTTAAGGATGCCCGGCTTAAAAAATAACCGGAGGGATTAATTATAAGACAAGGAGGGGTATTATGGACAAAAATGTATTAAGGAATCTGTCATATGGGGTTTATGTGATTTCCGCACCGGATGGAGATCGCTCCGTGGGCTGTATTGCCAACAGCGCAATGCAGGTCAGTTCAAAGCCTGCCACCATTGCGGTCAGCATTAATCACGACAATTACACAAACGGCTGTATCGCAAAGGGCGGAAGGTTTGTGCTTGCGGTGCTTTCAGAGGAAAGCGACAGAGGTATTATAGGCACCTTCGGCTTTCAATCCTCAAAGGATACGGATAAGTTTGCGGCGGTTGAGGCGGTTGACGCAGGCGGCATCAAGACTGTTGCGGACTGCGTGGGATATGTGATCTGCCGTGTTGCGGATACAATGGAAAGTTCTACCCATACCGTATTTTTAGGCGAGGTGGAGGACGCTGTTATGCTTAAGGGCGGCACTCCTATGACCTATGCTTATTATCATAATGTAATTAAGGGCAAAAGCCCTAAAAATGCGCCTACATATGTTGAGGAAGAACAGCCCAAACCATCAGGAAGTAAAAAGTTTGTTTGTACCGTGTGCGGTTATGTGTATGAGGGTGATGAGCTTCCGGCGGATTTTAAATGCCCTATCTGCGGACAGGGTGCCGATAAATTTAAAGAAGTATAAATTTGTGTAAAACACTTTTTATTTTAATCATAAGCCATTATTAAAAACTAATGGTAAATGGAATTTAAACTAAAATTTAATTTATGATGAAAAAAGGGAATTACTTTAGCCGTTAAGGTTGAGTAATTCCCTTTTTAAATGATTTTTTCATTTTTTCTCCGGAGCTATCTTAAGCCCCTCAATCAGTTTGCGGTAGCAATCTTCACACAGGTCAAAGCAATGCCTTTCGCTGTCATAAGCTGTGCCATAGCCCCAAGTCTTATCAATGCTCAGGTAATCGGTGCGGCAATCAAGTTCTTTGCCGCAGCCGTTGCATATGACTTTACTTATTCTTTTTTTTACTACGGCAATATTCTGATACTTCTTCATTGACCAACACCCCTGTCCTTTCCTGATTTTATTATAACAAAGCCTAGGGCGCTTGTACAGCGGTAAATTTAGGTTAGTTTGCTGCCTTGCAGTATTCCCGGAGACAGCAGTCGGCACAATTGGGTTTGCGTGCCTTGCATATGCTTCTGCCGTGGGCGATTACCTGTGTGTTGTACCTGCCCCAATGTTCTTTGGGGAAGAGTTTCATCAGTTCAAACTCTATCTTAACGGGGTCATCACTTTCGGTAAAACCTACCTTTTGGCTGATGCGCTTAACGTGAGTATCCACCACTATGCTGGGTATATGGAAAATATGGGTGCGCACCACGTTTGCGGTCTTTCTGCCCACTCCCGCAAGGGAGGTAAGCTCTTCCACCTCAGAGGGCATAACATATTTGTAATGGTCTCTTAAGCGCTGCATAGCAGCTATAATATTCTTAGCCTTGTTGTGGTAAAAACCCGTTGACCTGATGTCATTTTCAAGTTCCTTAAGGTCCGCATCAGCGAAGGAATCTATTGAAGTGTATTTTTTAAATAAATCTTTTGTTACTATATTAACTCTGTCGTCTGTACACTGGGCGCTTAACATTGTGGCTATTAAAAGCTGCCACTCGTTTTCGTGATTAAGGTAGCACTTATCCTCAGTGGGATAGTACTCATCCAAAAGCCGCAGTACGTTGTCAACTCTTTCTTTCATTCGCATAGGCTGTCACCTCTGTCCGTTACTATTTCGTAGTCTATTGCCTTTATCCTTTTCTTCAGGTCTGCAAGGTTTTCGGCAGCTTCGCTGTCAGTGCATATTTTATTGTCATATAAACTGTATTTTTTTCTTGTTGCCACAGGGGATAGGTTGGGCATTACCACATTTGCTCCCGCAAGTATCCCCTTTTCTCTTCCGTAAGGATCCTTGGTACCCAGTGCCGTTGTTGCGGGCAGCAGTACTTTCGGAAACATAAGGCGCAGTATTGACAGCAGCTTTATGGTAAGCTCAACGCTTCCGTTGGGATAGTCCGCAAAGGGGGTGTCCCTGTGGTGGATAAAAGGTCCTATACCTATCATATGGGGTTTAAGCTTCTGCATAAAGTGTAAATCCTCTACTATGTTTTCCGTGGTCTGGTAAGGACTTCCCACCATTATGCCGCAGCCTGTCTGATAACCGATTTTTCGCAGGTCAAAAAGGCATTTTTTGCGGTATTCAAGGCTCATTTCCTTTGGATGGAGTTTGGAATAATGCTCGGTATTTGCCGTTTCGTGTCGTAACAGGTACCTGTCCGCACCGGCATCATACATTCGCTTAAAGCTTTCCTCGCCTCTCTCACCAAGGGAAAGGGTGACGGCACAGTTGGGATAGCGGCTTTTTATCTCCCTTATTATTTCGCACATCAGCTCGTCGGTGTAATAGTTATCCTCTCCACCCTGCATTACAAAGGTGCGGAACCCCAGCTCCCAGCCATGGTCGCAGCAGTCAAGTATCTCTTCCTTCGTCAGCCTGTACCGCTCCGCCTTTGCATTGCCTCGTCTTATACCGCAGTAATAGCAGTTGTTTTTGCAGTAGCTTGAAATCTCTATCAAGCCCCTGATATATACTTTTCTTCCGTAGTTACGGTCACATACCTCACGGGCACGGTGGGTCAAATATTCCATTGCCGCCACATCTGTGCAGTTTAAGAGGGAAATAAATTCCTCGTCATTAAGGTCCTGATATTTCACAAGCCTGTCAATTATTTCAAACATAGCTGATCTCTCTCTTTCAGAGCTAATTATACAGGCTTTTTCGGCATAATTCAACATTAACATTTTGGAAGGAAGAGGGGCGCTTTAAAGAGCTGCGATAATGCATTGAAGGAGTGGCGGTAGCATATATTTCTAAAAAGGCTTTTCGGGGGATATATGCGTGAAAAATATTTTACGGGATTTTCCATAGCGGCGGTATACATAGGTGCGGTTATGGGTGCGGGCTTTGCCACAGGGCAGGAGCTTATGCAGTATTTTGTGCGTTTCGGTGCTGTGGGGATTCTGGGAATAGCTGCCTGCGGCGGTATTTTTGCCCTTGTGGGTTTTAAAGTGCTGTACTTTATGCACCTGAGGGGACTTGACAGCTACAGAGGCTTTCTGCGCTGCATTATGGGTGAAAGGCTGGGGGCAATTTCGGAAGCTTTTGGTTTTTGTTTTATTATCGCACTTTATTCCTCCATGCTTGCAGCTACCGGAGCGCTGCTGCATCAGCTTTGGGATATTGACAGATTTTACGGCTCCCTTATTATGTTTATTGTCTGTTCTCTCCTTGTGGGCGGAGGAGTTAAAAGTCTAGGGGCGGTGAATATGCTTCTCTGTCCGCTGCTTATAGGAGGCAGCGCCCTTGTGGGGCTATGGCTGTATTTTGGCAGTGTGGAGGTGTTTGCACCAAGTGTGCGGCTTGATGACAATATTCTCGGCTCTGCCATAGTCTACGTGTCCTATAATATAATCAGTGGTATAAGTCTGTTGTGTGCGGTATCAAAACAAATAAGGGGGATAAGGGACGCTTTTATCGGCGGTGTTGTGGGAGGCGTTATTGTGGGACTTATAGGACTTGCCCTTGCCCTGCCACTATATAAGTATTTCGACATTACCGTGAATGCGGAGCTGCCTATGCTGAGGCTGATGTCCGGTAATATGGAATTGCTGCGGATAGGATATATTGCGCTGCTTCTTGCGGCGATCATCACCACCGCCGTGGGAAATTGCTACAGTGCGGTTGATTGCCTTTGCCCCAAAACACGCAAAGAGAGATATATTTGTACTGCCTTTGTGGGTATAGCTGCCCTCCTGCTTGCCCAAATCGGCTTTCAGAATATCGTGGGTAAGCTCTATTACTTTTTCGGCTGTTTGGGAATGGCGGAATTGGCAGTAATTTTAAATATAAAACTTAAGAAAAATTAATAAAATTTTTGCAAAATTAAAGAAAATTGTTGATTATTGTCTTTGGATACTGTATAATCGACTTGTATCGGGAATAAGAATATACACCTAAGGATAATGTGACGGAGGGAATGTTATGAAAGATATGTTTATGAAAAGGCTGATAAGTCTTGCTCTTGCTGTTACGCTTACTTTCAGCAATACGGTTTTAGCAGAGGAAATTACAAGCGGTGGCAATACAGCTTTACAGATGGTTTTGGATGGGGCAGGGGAAGATTCAACTTCCGGTTCTGCCTTTGATGACACGGAAAGCACAGGTGGCAGTGGGGATACGGCTGATACCTCAACCTCCGGCACGGCTTTCAATGATTATGACATAATTAATACCAACAGAATCGCTTATGTCAGTGACAATGAAAGCATAGAGGATGTTTACCTTAAGATAGTGCCTCAAAGGGGAATTGACTTTGGGGACATCATCACCGTAAGTATTTCAAGCGGCAGTTTTGATGCAGCAGCTTTAGAGGAGGCTGCCTATGTATCGAGAGCAGGCAATGACTATGACGCTATGATGGAGCTTTGCGACAATGGGCTGAGCCTTTTACAGGTGTTAAGCTCAAACCTTGGCAATGCGGATCTTAAACTGCCTTATAAATATGTAAGTATAGGTGAAAAGGAGCTTAAGATAGAGCTTTTCCCCATTGATGAAGCAGATTGCGGACAAAGCACCAATTTTGTTGCATATGACATTCCTTACTACTACATTCCCCTTAAGGCTGTGACAGGCAGTGAGAATATTATTGTAAATGTGGATACAGAAGGGGTTGCTTTGCCAAAGGGTTTCAATACTGTTTTGGCTTGTGTAAACAATCAGCACTTTGATGTGGAATATACAGGCGGAGATACTGTGTCCGTTAACAGCGAAAACGTAAGCAGTGGGGAAGCTGTTGAGGATATTTATCTGTATATCGAGCCGCAATATGGAATAGAGCTTAATTCAATCGTTACGGTTAAACTTTACAACGGTACCTTTGATAAGCCTGCTATGAGGAATTTAGAGTATATATCCGGAGCAGGCAATAATTATTATAATATGATGGATTTGTTTAATAGCGGCATGAGCCTTACTCAGGTGCTTAACTCAAACCTTGGCACAGTATCCGGTGAACTTCCCTACAGGATCGTGGATGTATGGAATGATGAGATTACGGTGGAACTGTTTCCTATAGAAGAAAGGGATTGCGGCAAGGAAAACAATCCGGTTTCGGAATACATACCCTATTACCGTATTCCCCTTATATTTACCGCTGGTGATTACGATGTAAGTGTGGGACTTGAGCCGGAACAGACCGCCCTTCCACATGGTTTTGAGGCAATTGCCGCCTATGTTGACGGGGGCACGCCTGCACCTACAACGGAAGCTACCACCGAAACCACTACTGAGGAACAGGACGGAATTTATCCCGTTGAGGGCGGAAATATCTACTACAATATGGAGGGACGGATTATCGACTGTGATCCGGAAGTAGTAAATGTGGTTATACCAGACCGGGCTGACGGAGTCCGTATTTCCGACATAGCTGACAATGCTTTTAGCGGCTGTAATCAGCTGAAAAGTGTGTATATATCCGACAGTGTGATAAACATAGGGTATGGTGCCTTTATGGGTTGTACATCCCTTACGGATGTAAGGCTCTCCTCTAATTTGTACATAATTGGAAAAAGCGCCTTTGAGAACTGTACCTCCTTGGAAAAAGTGGAAATTCCCCTTGGTGTGGAAACCATTGAGACTGAAACCTTCAGAAACTGTACTTCCCTTAAAGAGGTTATTATTCCCGAAAGTGTAAGTTATGTGGGAAGTTACGCTTTTGCAGGCTGTACTGCCTTTACCGAGGTTACCTTGCCTGATATAGGATTTGGAAAGGGTGCATTTCAAGGCTGCAGCGGATTGAAATCCGTGGAAATTAACAAAGGCTATTTATCCGAGGATTTATTCCGTGACTGTGTAAATTTAACTGACGTAAGCTTTTCGGCTGACTTGGAGATTATAGACAGCGGAGCATTTGCAAATTGTACAGCTCTGACAAATATAACCTTGCCTGAAGGTTTGGTTAGTATAGAATATTACGCTTTTGCGGACTGTACCGGACTGAAGGATGTAGCTTTGCCGGATAGCCTGACACGTATAGAAAATTATGCTTTTAAGGGCTGTACCTCCCTGAGAGAAATACTTATTCCCGAGGGTGTGGAATACGTGGGAGAAAGTGCCTTTGACAACTGTTACTATTTGACCAATATAAACGCTGCGGAGGAAAACGAGTATTATTCTTCCATAGACGGAGTTCTGTTTAATAAGGATAAAACCACCCTTGTGCAGTATCCTGACGGTCGCAGCGGAGAGTATGTAATACCGGAGGGAGTTACAAGCGTAGGACTCGGTGCGTTTACGTATCATGACAAACTTACAGGTATAACCATACCGTCAAGTATGGAGGTTATACCTCGGGAATGTTTTTCATATTGCGGCGCTCTTTATTCTGTAGTTATTTCCGAGGGGGTGACAGACATAGATCAGGGAGCTTTTCGTTACTGCAGCTCGTTGAGTGATTTAAGCTTGCCGGAGGGATTGACCGATTTAGGTGATGAAGCCTTCCTTGGCTGTGCAGCATTAGAAAGTACAGAGCTTCCTTCTACAATAAAAAGGATAGGTTACAGCACCTTTGAAGGCTGCAGTTCTTTAAGTAATATAGTTATACCCGAAGGAACGGAAATTATAGATGCAAGGGCTTTTTACTACTGTACAAGTCTGAGTGAAATAATCCTGCCTCAGAGTATAACATTTATAGGTGCTGATGCCTTTATCGGCTGTTCATCTCTGACACGGGCAGAACTGCCTCAGGGAATAACATCCCTGCCCGAAGGTATATTTTATGGCTGCAGTGCTTTAACAGATGTTAAATTTTCGGAAAATTTGGAATATATAGAACCATATGCCTTTTATAACTGTGGAAGCCTGAAAAGCATAACAATACCTATAGGAGTAACAAACATAGGTTTTTGTGCCTTTACAGGCTGCAAAAACTTAACCGACATATATTACGGTGGCTGTCAGGAACGGTGGAATACCATATATATAGAAGACTATAATAATGTCTTAAATTCGGCAGCCATTCATTACAATCCCCTTGATGTAATGCCAACCACGGAAACTACCACAGAACCTACCACACAAAACACTACAGAAACCACCACTGAGGTAAAGGGAAAGGCATATCCGGTAAATGGCGGCAATATTTACTATAACGCAAAAGGTATGATAACAGGTTGTGACAGGAATGTTGTAAGTGCGGAAATTCCCAATGAAATAGGCGGCATTGCCATAACCGCTATAGGAGACAGAGCATTTTACAACTGTGATAAATTGGAGAGTATAGAATTTTCCGAGGGCTTGACTGATATAGGTTACGGAGCCTTTGCTCTGTGCGGCGGCTTGCGGAGCATTGCTTTGCCGGACAGTGTAACAAGCATATCCGAATCTGCCTTCAGCGGCTGCAGCAGCTTACAGGAGGTAAAATTGCCTGATGGATTGATAAAAATAGGAGATTATGCCTTTGCAGCCTGCTCCGCACTAAAAAGCATCACTATTCCCGAAGGTACAATGACAGTTGGAAACTTTGGGTTTATGTCTTGTAATGAGCTGACAAATGCGGAAATCCCAAGTACTGTGGGATATATAGGTACAGGAGCATTTAATAACTGCAATAAGCTTTCTGCAATTTTTGTATATAAGGACTCCTATGCAGAGATGTGGGCAAAGGGTAATGGATTTAATGTTGAATATCTGACTTTGCCGTTTAATTTCGGTGATTCCAATGCCGATGGCAAGATAACCGCAGCCGATGCGGCAGAGGTACTGCAAAAGGTTCTTGATGCAAGCTTTGTTACAGGCATTGAGAAAAGCGGCGGAGATTATATGACTGTCCTTGACGTAAGCGCCGACGGAAAACTGACAGCGGAGGATGCCTCTCAAATCCTTCAAAAGACCCTTGACAACAGCTATACCATGCCTTGTGAG
>CALWRD010000187.1 GCA_944383875.1 uncultured Clostridia bacterium
CGTCTGCTCCTGATAGGTCCCCTTGCATAGGGAATGATACAGTAGGTACAAAACCTGTTGCAGCCCTCCTGAATCTTAAGATAGGCACGGGTGTGTCCCTCCAGCCTTGTAACGGTAAGAGGCTCAAATTCCACCGCCGTCCTGATGTCGCTTACAAGGTTAAGGACTCCTCCCGTGTAGCCCTCCACTATGTCCACAATGTTAGCCCTGTCCTTGATACCCGTTACTATGTTTACCCCCTCAACGGCAGCCACCGCCTCCGGCGCAGTCTGGGCATAGCAGCCCGAGGCTATCACAATTGCGTTTGGATTGAGTTTTTTTGCTCGCCTAATTACCTGTCTTGATTTTTTATCTCCGAAATTCGTAACCGAACATGTATTTATAAGGTAAATGTCCGCCTCGCTGTCAAAGTCAACCTCGGTGTAGCCTCTGTCCAGAAACAGTTCACGCATTGCCTCGGTATCGTACATATTGACTTTGCAGCCTAAGGTTGTAAAAGCAACTCGCTTTCCTGTCATAATATTTTTTCCTCACTTTATTATAAGTTATTCTTCCGCCCCGTTATTACAAATATCTTGCCTGACTTATCCATTCTACCACACAAGTGCTCCATATACAAATATAAAGTTAGCCGCTTCAAGTCAATCTGATTTTGAAATGTTTTTGTAATATTGACTAAAATCATATATTTTGCAAATCCAAAATTACCATAAACCCATTGTCTGACAACGATTGCTATAGGTTTTGGTAAAACCTAAGGCGTAAATTTTTTTTGCATTACTGCATAATAAATCTGCTATTTTTCTTTTTCCCTTTATCCCAAATGGGATCCCTACTTTTCTACGAGAAAAGTAGGCAAAAGCGCCGCTTTTCCGAGGCGCGGAGCACGGCTTAGGGGCGGGAACGCCGCCCCTAAGAACCCTTATTTTGCCCCTAGGGCATTTGCGCTGATTTTCTTAACGCCGCCTGTTTTATAGGCTGCTAAAAATCTTTGCAAATGCTTTTGTTAGGACTTTAGTTGGTTGTTTTTTTGTTAGGTAGTTTTTCCTTGCCGATAGGTTTGATATTAAATTATAAGTTTGTATGTTTTTGTTAGGTAGTTTTCTTTTATAGTTAGGTAGGGCAATAATTTATAAGTTTGCGTGTTTTTGAGTTTAATTTTTTTAAAAATTTTACAACAATCAATTTCCTAACCGTTTTATATAAATACTCAGAACAAACGAAACTAACTTAACAGTAACCCTTTTCCTAAAAAACAATATCTGAACTTCGGGCAAACTAAAGCAAGCTAACAAAAACAACCACTTAAAGCTCTAACAAAAGCATTTGCTGTAATTTTTTAGCCGCCTATAAAACAGGCGGCGTTAAAAAAAATTAAGGCAAATGCCTGAACGATGAAATGCGGGTTCTTAGGGGCGGCGTTCCCGCCACTAAGTCGTGCCCCGCGCTCCGAAAGTAGCGGCGCTTTTGCTTACTTTTCTCGCAGAAAAGTAAGACCCCCTTGTTTTTTACGCTTAAAACTGATAAACTCTATATGCAAGAAATTTTTGAATACGTAAATACTAAAGAAAGGATTTGCCTATGCTGTCTGAAAAAGTCAACAATAACATAACACAAACCACGGTAAAACTTATTACCTGTAAGCTGAAAGATATATTTTACAACCTTATCAACGATATGTGCGACCTATACGAAAGGGAGGACAACGGAGACATACCGGAAGAGTTTCTCCCCCTTATCAATAAGGTAAGGGACTGTGTTCACCGTATAAGCGAGGAGCTTAACAAGGACCTTGCGGACAGGCAAGACTTTATAGATGAGCTCAACGCACTTAAGACAGAGTATATATCAGCTGCCCGTCCCCTTGTGCTGCAATCCCGTGCGGCGGAAAACATAACCTCCTATGTGGAACATATGATGGCATGCAACACCGTTAAAAAGGAAGATGATGAGGAATACCACAACATTTCCCATATGATTCTGGAAGGGGTGGAACACTACCTTGACGAAGAAACCGACGAACTTGGTCTCGGAATGTCCATGGCTTTGATTGCCGCAAAAATCCCACTGCGTATGACAAGGGAAAAATACTGCGACAAGGTAAGGGAAGGCATTAAAGGCGAGGTTACAATTCTTGCCAAAGACAATTCCGGAGATGTGGTGCCCTTTATCGAATTTAACTATTTTCCTCAGCTTTGTGAGGGATATAGGGATATGTTCGGTGAAAATGCCGAAGAAATCGACACCCTCTACAACGAGGACATCGGCAAGTACGATGAGGAGCAGCTTGATAAGTTTGCAACCCGAGCGGGAGAAGTTTTTGACAGGGTATTTGAAACCTGCGACAGTATAAACATAGCCTATAACGATATAAACTATATGCTTGCCCTTTGTGCATACGCTTCAAACGAGGAATTTCTTACGGATGATGACCCGATTATAAGAGACGCCCTTTACTCCTGCCGTGAGATGCTTGAAAGCGATATGCCGGAGCTGATATACGAAACACTTGGGGAAAGAATGGTTGACCTGATTGAGAAGAACTTTGCAAAAACAAAGGAGCTTAATGACAAATTTTCAGAGTATTCCATCAAATACGACAAGAGCGAAATGTCAACGGAAACCCAGAACCTTATGGATTTATACAACTATATAAATACCCTTTACTATCTGGAAATATCCGACGAAACCTACCGCATTTGCCGTGCAGAGGAAAGTCTCCGAAGTGACGACCCCACGGAAGAGCTTATTAATATGGTAGGTGAAATAAACAAGAGATATCCCGCCGCAAAAAGCAAGTACTTCAGAAAGCAGATATTCAACTACATTCCTCTTATAATGAGTAAGAAGGAATTTATCGAATACTACACCTACTGCATTGACCCACACAATCCTACGGCTGAATCCAAGGCAGCCCTTGTGGATGTATTTGAGCTGCTTAATTTGGGAACCTCATATTTTAAGGATGAGGACTTTGATGAAGAGGACTTTGAGCTGGAGGAACATATGCATCACCATGATGACCACTGCGGCTGCGGGCATCATCACCATCACCATCACCATCATGATGACCACTGTGGCTGCGGACATCACCACGAGGGCTGAAAAATATGGAATTTAACAGACTGGTGGCACAGGCTGCCTCAAAGGCGGGCAGGCTGATGCTTGAAAACGGCGCCGAAACAGGCAGAGTTGAGGATACAATGACCCGCATAGCCGCCTCCTACGGTGTAAAGGCCCATACCTTTGTTACCCTTACAGGTATATTTATTTCCTGCGGTGACACCACCGAATTAATAAGGATGAAACAGCGCCGTACAAATCTGGCTGTAGTTTCTTCAGTAAATCAGCTGAGCCGTGAGATAGCGGGAGGCGGCATTGATATTGACAACGCAATAGCCCGTCTTGAGGAAATAGATGGGATGGAACCCTATCCCGGGTATATAATGCTGCCTTTGCGTGCCCTGTGCTGTTTTTTCTTTGCCTATATAAACGGGGGCTCATTCACGGACTGCCTTAACTCCCTGATAGCGGGAATTATACTGGGGCTTTGCCTTGCTTTTTTTTCAAGGACAGAGGTTTCCTCTTTTATGTACACACTGATAGGCGCAGCGGTACTTACCCTGAGCGCACTTATACTACACAGGCTGGGGCTTGGCATAAATGTACATTACTCAATAATAGGAGGACTGACTCCCCTTTTGCCCGGACTTGCCCTTATAAATGCCATTAGGGATATACTTAACGGGGATTACATCTGCGGCAGCGCACGGCTTTTTGATGCCTGTGTAACAGCCCTCGCAATCGCTGTGGGCGTTGGCGCCGCACTTAAACTTTGGCAGATTATGTTCGGCATTACCGTATTTTAAGGAGACGCCCTATGGATGAATTGATTTTAAAGCTTATTGCTGCCTTCGGGGCAACCCTTTGTTTTTCGGTTCTGTTCAGTGTGGACAAACGTCAGCTGATATTCTGCGGACTTACCGGAAGCACTGCGCTGCTTATATATACGGGGTTAAGCGCCTTGACAACAGAGGCTGCAGCCGTACTTGCAACTTCATTTGTAATAGCCCTGCTTTCACGTAAGCTTGCAATAGTAAGGCGCAGTCCGGTAACGGTGTTTCTGATGCCGGGGATAATACCCCTTGCTCCGGGAGCCGACCTGTACAACACTATGTACGCTGCCGTAACCGGCAACAGCGATGCCGTAAGCTCCTACGGGTATGAGGCTCTGGCAGTTGCAGGTGCTGTGGCAATAGGCATTGCCCTTGCCTTTTCCCTGCCAAACAAATTATTTGCACCAAAATTTCACAAAAAATAAATAATGCTTTATTTTTTGTAAGGATTGTGTTAAAATGAAATGGATTAAATCGAAATACGTACAGGAGGGAATTTTATTATGAAAAAATTTAAGAAAGTATTTGCCGCTACAGTAGCTGCTTCAATGCTTATTTCCATGGCAGGCTGCGGCGGAACATCAAGCGATACGGCTGAGGCTACCACAGAGAGCACCGCATCCGCAGACGGTGGCAGCGAGGAAGCGCCTGCCGACCTTACATCCAACGAGGGTATACTTATATGGGCAACCAATGCGGAGTTTCCACCATATGAGTATCACGAGGGCGACGCTGTAGTAGGTATTGACGCTGAGATTGCGGACTATATCGGCGAGCAGCTTGGTCTTGAGGTACAGTGCGAGGATATGGCATTTGACTCAATCATTCCCGCAGTTGTATCGGGCAAGGCTGACCTTGGTATCGCAGGTATGACTGTTGACCCCGACAGACTTGAAAATGTAAACTTCTCTGACCCATATGTAAATGCAGGTCAGGTAATAATAGTTGCTGACGGTTCCGACATTGCCTCTGCAGATGATCTTGCAGGCAAGACAATAGGCGTTCAGCTTGGTACAACAGGTGACCAGTACGTTACCGAAAACATTACAGATGCTACCGTTGAGCGTTACAACAAGGGCTTTGAGGCTGTTCAGGCAGTACAGCAGGGCAAGGTTGACGCAGTTGTTATCGACGGGGAGCCTGCAAAGCAGTTTGTTGCTTCTGCTGAGGGCACTATGATCCTTGATGAACCTCTTACAGAGGAAGAATATGCCATTGCCGTAAGCAAGGACAATGAGGCACTTCTTGAGGAAGTAAACAGAATACTTGCAGAGATGCAGGAAAACGGCAAGATGGCTGAAATTACAAACAAGTACCTTGGTGACGATGCCGTAAGCACAGACGAGGCATCCGCTGAGGAAGGCAGCGACGAAGCTGTTGAAACTACTACCGCTGCTTAATTTATTTAACGTTATACAATACAGGGGGCTGCGGCAATATCCGTATCCCCCTTTTTTAAGGAGTGAATGGTTTGAGCGATTTTATTCAAGACTTCCAAACCAAATTTTATCAGGACTTTATAAAAGACGACAGATACCAGTTTCTCTTAGACGGCTTTACGGAAACCATAAAGATAACCTTCTTTGCAATCATCCTTGGTCTGGTGCTGGGCGTAATAACGGCAATAATACGCTCCACATACGACAGAACCCATACAAAAAAGTATGGCAGTCTTTCCCAAAGGCTTATCCAGTACCTTCTTTCACTGCTTAACTTCATTGCAAAGCTCTACCTTACGGTAATACGTGGTACTCCCACCCTTATTCAGCTGCTTATCATTTACTTTGTTATCTTCGGTTCGGTAAACATCAACAAGACCTTTGTTGCCGTACTTGCCTTCGGTATAAACTCCGGTGCTTACATAGCCGAAATAGTGCGAAGCGGTATTATGAGCGTGGACAACGGTCAGTTTGAAGCCGGCAGAAGCCTTGGTTTCGGATATATCAGGACTATGCAGTACATCATTATGCCTCAGGCAGTGAAAAACATTCTGCCCGCCATAGGCAACGAATTTATAGTACTGCTTAAGGAAACCTCCGTATCGGGCTACATCGCCATACAGGATCTTACAAAGGGTGCGGATATTATCCGTTCACAGACATATGATGCATACCTGCCTCTGCTGGGTGCGGCGCTTATATATCTCATCTGTGTTATGATACTGAGCGCAGGCGTCACAAGACTTGAAAGGAGGCTGCGTAAAAATGAAAGATAACGTGCTTATAAGAGTTGAAGGAGTTACAAAAAAATTCGGCAAAACAAAGGCACTTGACAATGTTTCACAACAGATTTCTTCCGGTGAAGTAGTGGTGGTAATAGGTCCTTCAGGTTCGGGCAAGTCTACATTCCTTCGCTGTCTTAATCTGCTTGAAGAACCTACGGAAGGTCATATATACTTTGAAGGATCGGATATAACAAACCCTTCGGTTAATATAAACAAGCTCAGGCAAAAGATGGGTATGGTGTTCCAGCAGTTTAATCTGTTTCCTCATATGACCATAATGAAAAATCTTACCCTCGCTCCAATGAAACTGCTTGGCAAAAGTAAGGCGGAGGCGGAGGAAAAGGCGCTTGAGCTTCTTGACCGGGTGGGGCTTAAGGACAGAGCCGAGGCATACCCAACACAGCTTTCAGGGGGGCAGAAGCAGCGTATAGCCATAGTCCGTGCCCTGTGTATGGAACCGGATGTAATGCTCTTTGATGAGCCCACTTCAGCCCTTGACCCGGAAATGGTAGGGGAAGTACTTGAGGTTATGCGTTCCCTTGCAAAGGAGAATATGACCATGGTAGTGGTTACTCACGAAATGGGCTTTGCCCGTGAAGTAGCAAGCCGTGTCATCTTTATGGAAAGCGGACATATAATAGAAGAAAATAACCCGGATGAATTTTTCGACAATCCGAAAAGCGACAGATTAAAGGAATTTTTAAGCAAGGTTCTTTAAACATTTTATAATGTATATGGCTGTTAAATCCCAAAAGTCCGATTTTATCGGGCTTTTTTATTAAGTGGTCTGCTGTTTTGTTTAAGTAATATATTTTTGGTTAAATAAATTAATAAAGTATTAGAGAAAGTTTCATAAAAGTGTTTTTAATCTCCTTTTTTGTGGCATAATTAAGGTGTATCAAAATAAATAAGGAGGATTTTTATGGAACCGAAATTTTATATTTGCGAAGTATGCGGAAACATTATTGAAATGGTTAATGATTCGGGGGTGCCTGTGGTATGCTGCGGTCAGAAGATGAAGGAGCTTGTACCAAACACCACAGACGGAGCTGCGGAAAAACATGTGCCCGTATATGAGGTTAAGGACAATAAAGTTGAGGTATGTGTGGGCAGTGCATCTCATCCCATGACTGAGGAACATTCCATTGAATGGGTTGCGCTGTGGACTGAACAGGGTATTCAAAGAAAAAACCTTACGCCCGATAAAGAACCTAAGACTTGTTTTACCATCTGTAACGGTGATAGGGTAAAAGCAGTATATGCTTATTGTAATCTTCACGGGCTTTGGAAAGCTTAATAAACAAAGACGGCATAATGCCTTGAGCAATATGCCGTCTTTTCATATACACCCAGCGGGAATCGAACCCACAACTAACCCTTAGGAGGGGTTTATTATATCCGTTTAACTATGGGTGCTCATTAGCGCACATAATATTATAATATAAAAATGATGGGTTGTCAACTTTTTTGTTTTCAAAAACATCAATTTTAATAGCCTAATTGTAATAATATAGGTTTTGGTAATTATAATCATAAAATTTTTCCTTTAAACAAAGTTAAGTATTATACTAAATAAAAACAGTTTTTTAACTGTTACAGGCTGTCGAAAAAGTCGACAGCCTTGCAAGAAATGCTTGCATTTCTTGCAGTAGGGGTACTTACGTACCCACCAATGAAAATAGTGAGCCGTGCCTCAAGGGGATAAACCCCTTTCGACACTCTCACTATACCCTCGGCGAAAATGCAATTTCCGCCTGCGGATTAAAGTCTGCGACGCCAGTTGCAAGTTACGTGGTTGCCAACTTCAAAATTTCAATTAAATTTAGGTTTTTTGACAATCTGAAACAGTTTTTTAACTGTTAGCTATAAATATGTTTGCTTTTTTTTGTACTTGTGTTATAATGTTTCGGTAAATTATGTAAAGGGAGTGAGAGAATGAGCCGAAAAAATGGAATGGATATGCTTAACGGCTCTATTTCTGACAAAATTTTGCTGTTTGCACTGCCTTTGGCAGCCAGCAGTATTTTACAACAGCTTTTCAACTCTGCCGATGTGGCTGTAGTCGGACGATTTTCGGGAAGAGAAGCTTTGGCTGCGGTGGGCAGCACAGGTCCTGTCATAGGTTTGCTTATAAACCTTTTTGTGGGCTTTTCCATAGGTGCAAATGTGGTTGCCGCAAAATATCTCGGACAGGATAACCGTGAAAGGGTTTCCAAAACCGTACATACCGCCGTTTTGCTGGCATTTATAAGCGGACTTTTGCTGCTTGTACTGGGGCAGATAGTGGTACATCCTTTATTAAAAGTAATGTCCACACCGGATGACGTTATGCCCCTTGCCACCCTGTATATGCGCATATACTTTCTTGGTATGCCCTTTATTATGCTGTACAACTTCGGCTCTGCCATCCTGCGCAGTATAGGTGATACACGGCGTCCCCTTTTATGCCTTATGCTTTCGGGAGTTATCAACGTTATACTTAACCTCTTCTTTGTGGTTATCTGCGGTATGAGTGTAGACGGTGTTGCCACAGCTACCGTTATATCAAACATCGTCAGTTCAAGCCTTATCATCACCTTCCTCATCAGGGAAAAGGGATATATCAAACTTGAACCTCGCAAGCTTGCCATTAACGGCAGAATCCTCAAGGAAATTGCGGGCATAGGTATTCCCGCAGGTGTACAGGGTGTGGTATTCTCATTTTCAAACGTATGTATACAGGGCGCTCTTAACGGCTTCGGCTCTGTGGTTATGGCGGGCAGTTCGGCAGCTCTTAACTTTGAATACTATACATACTATGTCATTAATGCCTTCGGACAGACCTGTACTACATTCGTCAGCCAGAACACAGGTGCAAACAACATAAAGCGCTGCGGCGCCGTAGTCCTTCGTGCCGCATCTATGTCCTTTGTACTCACTGCCATTGTTTCGGCATTGTTCATTGCCTTTGACACCACCGTGCTTTCAATATTCACTACGGAACCGGATGTTATGCAATACGGAATTATGCGTATGCACATTGTACTCAGTTTCCAAGTATTTAACTGCCTTATCGAAGTCTTTTCCGGTGCCCTCAGAGGAATGGGACACTCCGCCCTGCCTGCCATAATGGCTATTATAGGCGTATGCGGCTTCAGGCTGTTCTATGTTTTCGTAATATTTAATCACTTCAATACTTTGGAAGCCCTGTTCAGAGTTTATCCCATCAGCTGGATACTTACGGCATCGGCTATAGTGATAACCTTCATTATCATCTTCCGAAAGAAGTATCGGGAGAGTATGACAGCTGTCGCAGCATAAACAACGACAGTCAGTACAACATAAAAATAGGCATTGCAATGGGATCTGCCATTATGCAATGCCTATTTTGTTGTTAAATTAATAAATTGCGGTTAATTACAGATTTCCCTTTAAGCCGATTTCCTCTGCGTGCTCTTTCATACCTTCGATGGTTTCCTTAATAACGGTATCCAGATCCGTGCCAAGCATTTCACAGCCCTTAAGAACAACCTCCCTGTTTACTCCGGCAGCAAAGCGTTTATCTTTAAATTTCTTTTTAACCGACTTCACTTCCAAGTCCAGTACACTTTTTGAAGGACGCATCAGGCAGGCAGCATTAATCAGCCCCGTCAGCTCATCTATTGTGTAGAGGGTCTTTTCCAGAGGGCTTTCGGGCTTTACATCGGTACATATGCCGTAGCCGTGAGCCATCATAGCACAGATATAGGTTTCATCAAGCCCTTTCTCACGCATTATTTCCTCTGCCTTGTGACAATGTTCCTTCGGGAATTTTTCATAGTCTAAGTCGTGCAGCAAGCCGCATACTCCCCAAACATCGGGATCCTCCCCGTTAAGCACCGCAAAATGGCGCATAGCCGCCTCAACTTGCAGGGCATGTTTTTGCAAAGCGGTCGTTTGATTGTATTCCGTAAGCAAATTCCAAGCATCTTCTCTTGACAGTTTCTTTTCCATTTTAAAACCTCCCGTAAATTTTTGTTTATATAAAATCCTTAATTAAACCGGTATATTACAGCTTAATAAATTCGGGCTTTCTGTTCCTGAACACACTGATGTATTTAAAGCCTGCCTCTGAGAGCATATCATAGGCGAAATCGCTGTGGTCAGCAACGTCTTTGGTATAATGTGCATCCGAACCCACGGTGATTATCTCTCCCCCCAGCTCCTTATACCTCTTTAAAATATCAATGGAAGGATAGGTATTGTCAATACCGTATCTGAAACCGGAGGTATTGATTTCAATACCCTTGCCCTTTTCAATAAGCGAACGGAGCACCCCATCAATCAAATCCTCATAGTCGGCATAGTGCAGGCTGTTGTCCTCATATGTGCCGTACCTTGAAATAAAATCCATATGACCGTAGACACAGAAGTCCTTACAGGTATCGATATTTTTCAGCATTTCTTTAAAATAGATGGAATATGCATCTTCCTTTGTCTTTCCGGAAAAATATTCCTGCCTGTCAAAGTAAAGGTCTTTGGTGCAGACAGCGTGGGAGGAACCTATTATAAAGTCAAAGGGAAAGTCCGAGGTGATTTTATTGATTTTGTCCGCCCAAAGACTTTCAAGCCCGATTTCCACCCCAAAGGTAACCTTGATTTCCTCTTTATATTTGTGTGCAAGTTCCGATATGACAGGAATGTATACATTGTAATCGGTAAAGTCATACCGCTCGTCAAAGTCCACATGGTCGGTAATCGCAATTTCGTTACAGCCCTTTGATATTGCCGACTTAATCATCTCCTCCATGGGTGCGTCACTGTCGGAGGAAAAGTTTGTATGCATATGATAATCAATTTTGTACATTTTTACCGCCTTTCTTTCTTAAGTACCTTTTATGGTACAGATGTTTGCCCTAAAAACCGCCTAATTAATTATATCATCAAGAATCTTCGTTTAACAGTACCGTTTATAGGACAGTTTTTTTAAAAAGAGTCAATTTTACACAAATTTTACATTTCTCGATTTTGTATAAAATCAACAATAAAAGCCTTTCAAAAGCCTTTGTTTATAGTCTAATATAATAGTGAAAAGCAAAAAAATCAAGCCCAAAAATATTTGGAGCACGAATTAAGCGGTTTTTTGTAAAGTTTTCGTCTTGATTTTGTAAAATTAAACGTGATAAAATATCATTTGTGTAAAATTATAAGCAAACATATGCACAAAAGAAGGATTTTATTTACACAGGAGGATAAAAAATGGATTACGTATCTATGTTTACCGCAGTGGTGGGAGGCTTAGGTCTGTTCCTTTACGGAATGCACATTATGGCCTCAGGTCTGCAGAAATGTGCCGGAAACAGGCTCAAACACATCCTGGAGATACTTACCCGCAACAAACTTATGGGTGTGCTCCTGGGTACTATCGTAACTGCTATTATTCAAAGTTCATCTGCCACCACGGTAATGGTGGTGGGCTTT
>CALWRD010000188.1 GCA_944383875.1 uncultured Clostridia bacterium
CAATATACCTTGCCTTGTAACCATACTTATTTGTGTTGCGGGTCCGGTAAACAATACCATGCGCTACGGACTGCCGATAATGTTTATGGTTCCGGTACTTTTCGGTATGTGCTTTGACAAGGTGAAAGAAAGGAAATAATAAAAACGGCGAAACCAATGTTTTGTATACATGGGCTTCGCCGTTTGTTTTTTAATATTTCTGATTAATATATCCGTCTATAAGGGAGCGTTTTACCCCCTCCTCAAACACCCTTTCCTCCTTAAGCCTATTGAGGATAGCAGGGTTGGTGGAATGCAGAATCATATTATAATCGTCAAGGACTATTTCAAAAAGCTTATTTTTTAGTCCCTTGCTCCGCACCTTGATAAAATACGCCTTAACTCCGTTAAAGTCCTTAAGCTCCAGCACACGCATGGTAGCCCTGTCCTTTTTGAAATAAAAGTAGCTGCATTTTTCGTTATATATACGTCCTATTTCCCTGTCCGAGGTATGATAGGCGTCCATATGAGCTTCCTTTGCCATTGCGTTGTAATACTGATAGTTAAACAGCCCCTTATCTACACTGTCAACATTTTTAAAGGGTTTAATATTCAGAGCAAGCACCGCGTCAAAATTGCGGTTAAGATACTCTCTTTTGGTCATATCTCCTTTTATATACTGGTCAATCAAGCCCTGACGGTATACAAAATATCGCTGCAGTGTGTTCATTAAACCACTCCGTTCCTTTTCATACAAGCGTATCCCTTTAGACACACCCATTCCATTTATTACTTATAGATTACTTCCTGCAAGAGTTGTATACTATTAATAAATAAAAACTCAAGGAGGACTGTTATGCAGCATAACAAAAGTTACTTAGACATATACACAGGCTATATTGTGCCCCGGATAGAACGTGCGGACATACTGTTAAAGACGGCGGAGGGGGACATACAGCCTTCGGCAGCTGCGGAGGTGCTTGAAATAAGCCCATGGGAAGTCAGGCATCTGATGGACCTGTACCATCTGCATCACATAACACGCAGCACCTTTCCGCTGATTATGCAAGGGGGCAGCAGCAGACTGTGCAGACTCTTTGCAAGGGAGGTTCAGCTGGGATGCACCGACAGCTATCTACCCGGCGGCATTGCTTACATATACAATCTTGACCGAAAAGCCGTTGAAGCGGCATTTAAATCCCTTGGCATAACACGAGCCACAAGCTCAATGCTCCGTGAAATATTCGCACGGATACCCCTCTAACCTATTCTGCCTGTACATAACGCCGATTATTTAAGCAGCATACCTGCCTTAACCTGATCGGCAACCTCTTTGCCCTTAATTACGGTGAGCAGCTCAAAGGCAAACTCTATAGCTGTGCCGGGACCCTTGGAGGTAATTATTTTGCCGTCGGTTACCACGTTGCCGCTGCCTATGGTTGCACCCTCAAGATACTTTTCAAAGCCCGGATAGCAGACAGCGGTTCTTCCCCTTAATATGCCTGCACAGCCAAGCACAGTGGGAGCTGCACAGATGGCGCATACATACTTATCTCCTGAGGCAAATTCCTTGAAAATTGCATTGACGCCCTCATGTGCCTTAAGGTTGTTCATACCCCCAAGTCCGCCGGGAAGCACAACCATATCAAAGTCCTTAAGGGCATTGGCATCAAACATTTTATCCGCCGTAAACTCCATACCATGGGAGCCTACCACCTTTAAATCAGGCATAATGGAAACCGTAAGGACATTTACTTCGCCTCTTCTCAATATATCCACAACAGTGACAGCTTCCAATTCCTCAAAGCCGTCCGCAAGAAAAACCGCAACCTTAAGCATAAACATTGCCTCCTTTAAAATACTGTAGTATAATCATATCAAAACCTTAACTTACATATGTGTATAAATAACGCTTATACATATTTATTATAACTTAAAGCAGACATATTTTCAAGGAGATAGTATGGAAAAGAATTA
This sequence comes from uncultured Clostridia bacterium, assembly GCA_944383875.1. Lineage (GTDB taxonomy): Bacteria > Bacillota > Clostridia > Lachnospirales > CAG-274 > CALWRD01. Next base: position 1,957 of record CALWRD010000188.1, read on the forward strand.
CGAGATAGAGAGAAAATTTTTGGTAAAATACCTGCCTGAGGATTTGGAGCACTACACCTGTCATAACATTGTGCAGGCTTATATATCCACCGACCCCACCATCCGTATACGCAAGCTTGACGAAAGTTATATACTTACGGTGAAAAGCAGCGGACTTATAAAACGGCAGGAATACGAAATGGAAATCACCGCCGGGCAGTTTGAAAAGCTCAAGGACAAGACCGAAGGTTACACCATAGCCAAAAAGCGGTATATCATACCCCTTGAGGATGGACTGAAGGCGGAGCTTGACATATATTATGGGGATTTGGCGGGTTTTATGAATGTGGAAGTTGAGTTTCCCGATATGAAGAAAGCTGTGCTTTTTACACCCCCCGACTGGTTCGGACAGGAGGTTACACAGGATAAACGATACACAAACGGCTCAATGTCAAAATACGGAGTGCCAAAGAACTGACGGGGAATACTTACGGTAATCGAGCCATTGATTAGTCATAGGTAACTTTAGACCGAATTTATCCATAAGCCAATAGATTTAGATAAAATAATGTTTTTGACAGTATGATATGTCAAAATTTGGCACACCAAAACCCTTGCAATAATGACAAAGATGTATTATAATTTCCATAGTTGGAAAATATTTCCAAGAGAAACCTATTTTTATATCAATTATTGGAGGGATTACTTTGAAAAAGGAACAGCTTACTATTTTAATTGCGGATGATAACAAAGATTTTTGCGATTGCCTGACTAATTGTATTGAAAAACAGGAGGATATGAGAGTTATTGCCACGGCTGCCGACGGCATTGAGGCATACAAGCTCATCTTAAGCGAAAAGCCTGATGTGGCGCTTATCGATGGCATTATGCCAAAGCTGGACGGCATAGGCGTACTTGAAAAGCTCAATGAGGCAAAGGCTGTCAACGACACCATCTGTATTATGCTGACCGCCGTAACCGATGAGAAGATTACCCGCAGGGCTTTCGACCTGGGTGCACGCTATTACATCGCAAAACCCTTTGACACGGAGCTGCTTATAGCCCGTATCCGCCAGCTTAAGGAGCCTGTTCCCGTAGGTCTTGCGGTAAAGGGAGCAACCGCACGTTCTCCCTATGACCTTGAAGCGAGAGTTACCGCCATACTCCACGAAATCGGCGTACCCGCCCACATCAGAGGATACCATTATATGCGTGAGGCTATTATTATGGCTATCAACGATATTGACGTACTTAACTATATCACAAAGGAGCTTTATCCTGCCATTGCCAAGAAGTGCAACACCACACCTTCAAGAGTTGAAAGGGCTATCCGCCATGCCATTGAGGTGGCTTGGAGCAGGGGACAGGTGGACGCCATTGACGCACTCTTCGGCTATACCGTATCGGGACATAAGGGTAAGCCTACCAACAGCGAATTTATCGCACTTATTGCCGACAGACTTCGTCTGGAGCTTAAGGCAGGCTGAAAAAATAAATTGCAAGGGGTCTCATTCTATAGTATAATTATGTTAAGTACGTTAATTTAGGAGGAATACTATGGTTTTATGGGAACTCATTAAGGCGGTTATCCTCGGTATAGTCGAGGGTATAACCGAATGGCTGCCTATCAGCAGTACAGGACATATGATACTGGTGGAGCAGTTCCTTAAGCTGGATATGAATGAGGATTTCATTGAGATGTTCAACGTGGTTATCCAGCTGGGAGCTATCCTTGCGGTAGTGGTAATTTACTTTAACAAGCTTAACCCCTTTGACGGGCGGAAAAGCAAGAGGGAAAAGGCGGATACCATGCAGCTCTGGTATAAGGTTATCATAGCCTGCCTGCCTGCCGCCGTCATCGGACTGCTGCTGGACGACTGGATGACCGAGCATTTTTACAACTCCACGGTGGTGGCTGTAGCCCTTATTGTATACGGTATACTTTTTATAATTGTGGAATGGCGTCATAGAGGAAAAGAGCCTAAGGTAACCGACTTAAACCGTCTTACATACCGTACCGCCTTCCTTATCGGGGTGTTTCAGGTGCTATCCCTTATACCCGGCACTTCACGCTCAGGCTCCACTATCCTTGGTGGCTTGCTGCTGGGTGCATCAAGATACGTGGCTACGGAATTTACATTTTTCCTTGCCATACCCGTTATGTTCGGCGCAAGCCTGCTTAAGATAGTTAAGTTCGGCTTCAGCTTTACGGGACTTGAAGCGGCGGTTCTGCTTACGGGCATGGTGGTTGCCTTCGTGGTTTCCATACTGGCAATTAAGTTCCTGTTAAGCTATATTAAAAATAACAGCTTTACCGCCTTCGGTATTTACAGAATAGTGCTGGGTGCATTGGTGCTGATTTATTTTGCGTTAAACGCATGATTTATTAATAAATCGGACGGAGAAAAAAGTCTCTGTCCGATTTTTTTGTGAAAAATTCATATGGTTACCCGCCCCTAACTGCATATAGATACCACTGTCTTTACCGATATTTTTGGCTAATCTGCCTATGACTTTTTGGCTGATTTTGTGATATAATCAGTTATAGAAGATACAGCAAGATGCAAACGGAAGGTGACAATGATGAACATAAACGACAAGGTTATATACGGCGCAAACGGCGTATGCGAAGTTACGGACATAACAAAAATGAATATGTCCGGAGTGGAAAAGGAATACTATGTGCTGCAATCCCTGACGGAGGGCAGCATGTGTATATATGTACCTGTGGACAATGCAAACATTAAGGAACTGCGCCTTGCACTGGACAAGGATGAGGCGGAAAAACTTATAAGTGAAATGTCGGAATATAAAACCGTATGGTTTGACAATGAGCGCAAGCGCAGGGAAGAGTACACCGGCATTATCGACCGTGCAAACCCCAAGGAACTCCTCAGCCTGATAAAGACCCTTTACCTTAAAAAGCAGGAAAGGGAGGCAAACGGTAAAAGACTCTATGTCTCGGATGAAACCTTTATGAAGGCAGCGGAAAAACTCCTGTATAAGGAGCTGGGCAACGCACTGGGCATCGAAAGCAGCGCCGTACCGGAATATATATCTTCCAGAATCTCAGGAAGTATAAGTAATAAATAGTCAAAAGCCCTCCCATAGTTCAGGAGGGCTTAAATCACTTAATAAAAAAATGCCCAGAGGCGGAATCGAACCGTCGACACGAGGATTTTCAGTCCTCTGCTCTACCAACTGAGCTATCTGGGCATATTGCCAAGCATCGGCAACATCAATGATTATACAGGATATTTACCCCTGTGTCAAGCTTTTTTTACAAAGAAATACTTAGATTTTACCATCAGAAACGGAACCCTGACAGCGAAATCAGGGGTCCTTTATTGATTATATGGACTTTCCAAGGTCAAAGGCATCCTGAAGCTCGGGTTTACCCTCTATATCCCCAATATCGCCGTTGCCTCCCGCAAGGACGGAGCCGAGATTTTTCCATTTCAAATGCTCCGCAAGATGTTCATAATAGGTGAGAACATCCTCAAAGCCATGACCCTCTGCCGCCATCAGCAGTGCACAGGCTTTGCCGTGACCTCTCAGGAGGTTGCCGTCACCCTCCTCCAGTGCAAAGAGCCTGTCAATGGCTGTCCTTATCTGACCGCTCATATTCCAGTAATACAGGGGTGTGGCAAGTACCACCACATCAGCCTCCCTTACCTTTGGATAAATTTTCGCCATATCATCCTTTTGCACACAGGGACATTCCCTGCTGCTGTGACCGCCGAAACAGCCCTTACAGCCGTTGATATTCATATCATCAAGAAAAAATTCCGTTACTGTGTTGCCCGCAGCCTCAGCCCCATTAGTAAAGGACTTTACAAGGGCTGAGGTATTGCCCTTTTTGCGTGGACTTCCGTTAAGTATTACAATATTTTTGCCCATAGTATAACCTCCCTCAGATTTTATCCGCAAGCTCGGCAGCCTGCTTGCAGCCCTCGGTCTTGTCAATATCCCCCACATTCAAAACACCGGGAATAAGCACTTCCCCCACCATTTTCCAATTATTTAAAGCCGCTGTGCGCTCCATAGGTATACGCACCCCGTCAAGCACGGTCATATCCTCCTCCTCACAGCAAGCAATAAGGGCACATTCCTTACCTGCAATATCCTTGCCACCCACTACCAGAGAGTAAATACGGTCAATGACACCCTTTATCTGGGATGGAATAGAGTACCAGTACACCGGCAT
>CALWRD010000189.1 GCA_944383875.1 uncultured Clostridia bacterium
TATTTCGGAGGTTTTACTGTTTTTCCTATACCCGTTATACCAAGGACTCTGCCGCCATTGGTTACGTACTTTCCGTCTTTCAGTGCCGTACCCGCATGGAATACAACTATATCACTGCGTTTTTTAACATCATCAAGCCCGGTAATTTCATAACCTTTGGTATAACTTTCAGGATAGCCGCCACTCGCGAGTACTACACAACAAGCCGCATTATCATACCACTCAACGTTGAACTTATCAAGAGTACCATCAATACAAGCCTCAAATATTTCACATAAATCACTCTTTAAACGTGGAAGAATAACTTGTGTTTCGGGGTCTCCGAAACGTGCATTATACTCTATCACCTTTGGACCGTCTTTTGTAAGCATAAGTCCGAAATAGATTATGCCCTTAAACTGCCTGCCCTCTTTGTTAAGTGCGTCAACAGTAGGCTTGAATATAGTATCCATACACTGTTTTGCTATCTCATCGGTATAAATACGGCTTGGAGAAAAAGTGCCCATACCACCTGTATTAAGCCCTTCATCATTGTCATATGCTCTCTTGTGATCCTGCGCAGAAACCATAGGCACAACCGTATTGCCGTCACAGAAAGAGAGAACGGATACCTCAGGACCTGTCAGAAATTCCTCAATAACAACCTTGCTGCCGCTTGCTCCGAACTTTTTATCAACCATAAGAGTATTAAGTCCCTCAACAGCTTCATCAAGATTATTACATATAAGCACACCTTTACCCAACGCAAGCCCATCTGCCTTTAATACAACAGGGAAGTTTCCGTTTTTAACATAATCCAGTGCTTTATTGTAATCATCAAAGGTTTCATACTTTGCGGTAGGAATATTATACTTTTTCATAAGCTCTTTGCTGAAAGCCTTGCTTCCTTCGATAATTGCAGCATTTGCCCTTGGTCCGAACACTCTTAAGCCTGCTGCCTCAAACTTGTCCACAACACCCGCAACAAGAGGATCGTCCATACCTATTACAGTCAAGTCAATATTATTTTCCTTTGCAAAATCCACAAGTTTATCAAGCTCCATAGCTCCTATGGGTACAAGCTCTGCAATTTCGCCTATACCTGCATTTCCGGGTGCACAATACAGCTTGTCAACCTTAGGGCTCTGCGCAAGTTTCCAACATATAGCGTGTTCCCTGCCGCCGCTGCCAACCACTAAAACCTTCATATGATTATCTCCTTTTTACAATACCGTCTACTATTTCCAATTTGTTTTCCGCAAAAAGCTTAACCGCTTCGGGATAAATTACCCATTCAGCCTGTTCCATAACACGTTTTTGCAAAGTTTCGGGGGTATCATCATCAAGTACATCAACCGCTTTCTGCAAAATTATGGGACCGGCATCACACTCAGCCGTAACAAAGTGAACAGTTGCACCTGTAACCTTTACACCTGCCTTTAATACCGCCTCATGCACATGAAGCCCATAAAATCCTTTACCGCAAAAGCTTGGTATCAACGATGGATGTATATTAATCATCCTGTTTTCAAACTGATTTACAAAAGCTTCTCCCAATATGAGCATAAATCCCGCATATACAATAAGATCAACATTGCGCCGTTTAAAATAATCCGCAAGTGCAAGATCATAATCCTTTGATGTAGGGTAATCCTTTTTACGCATTACAGCTGTTTCTATGTTTCTGGCTTTTGCACGTTCAAGCGCATATGCGCCATCTTTGCTGCTGACCACACACACAACCTCAGCATCAATATTATCCCTGTCAATAGCGTCCATAATAGCTTGGAGATTAGTACCTCCGCCGCTTACCAATGCTCCAACTCTAAGCATATCCATACCTCGCTTTTACTGTAATTTGATTTCTATGCCGCTTCCTTCCGAAACATATCCGATCTTATATGCCTTTTCACCGTTTTCTTCAAGTATGGCAATTGCTTTATCCGCATCTTCTTTATTAACGGCAGCAACCATTCCAATACCCATATTGAAGGTATTATACATGCTCATTCTTTCTACATTGCCTGCCTGCTGAAGCATATCAAAAATAGGCAATATATCCCATGTGCCTTCCTCAATATTAACCTTAGTACCTTCAGGCATCATACGTGGAATATTTTCAATAAATCCACCGCCTGTAATGTGACTTAAGCCTTTAACTTCTACCTTGCCGATAAGGTCAAGCACAGGTTTAACATAAATTTTCGTAGGGGTAAGCAAAGCCTCTCCAAGTGTACAGCCAAGCTTTTCTATGTATTCATTAAGACCGCTTGTGGTTGGATTAAATATCTTTCGTACAAGTGAATAACCATTGGAATGGATTCCGCTTGAAGCTATACCGATAAGCACATCTCCGCTTTTAATTTTACTTCCGTCTATTGCCTTTGTCTTGTCCATAATACCTACGGTAAAACCGGCAAGGTCATATTCATCAACAGGATAAAAACCTGGCATTTCAGCAGTTTCACCGCCGATAAGAGAACATCCTGCCATACGACAACCCTCTGCAACTCCGCTTACTATATCCGCAATTTTTTCGGGTTCGTTTTTTCCGCAGGCGATATAGTCAAGGAAAAATAAAGGCTCTGCACCGCTGCAAACAACATCGTTTACACACATTGCAACTGCGTCAATACCTATGGTGTTGTGCTTGTCCATTAAAAAAGCAAGCTTAAGTTTTGTACCGACACCATCTGTACCGCTTACCAGACAAGGCTCTTCCATTTCCTTTGCCTTCGCAATACTGAAAAGACCTCCGAATCCGCCAATATCTGTAAGAACTTCAGGTCTGAAGGTGCTTTTTACATGACCTTTCATAAGTTCGACTGCCTTGTATCCTGCCTCTACATCCACACCGGCTGACTTGTAATCCATAATTATCCTCCTATAATAAATTAATTTCCTATTGCTTTAGTTTGTATTTCATCTATTACTTTATGCATTCTTTCACAAGTGGCAGCAGTATTAATAACTACCCTCATCTCTGCACTGTGCGGCAATCCTTTGATGTACCACCCAAGATGTTTACGCATTTCGCAGACGCCTATATGCTCACCTTTAAAATCCACAAGCATATCAAGATGACGCCTTGCCATATCAAGGCGCTCCTTATAGGTTGGCTCATCAAGCATGATGCCATCCTGCAAGTACGATATAACTCGCTTAAAAATCCATGGATTTCCCTCTGCGGCACGACCGATCATAATGGCATCACAGCCTGTATATTCCAACATTGCCTTGGCTGACTGAGGTGAATTAATATCTCCGTTGCCTATAACGGGGATATCCACATTTTTTTTGACTTCTTTAATGATGTCCCAATCTGCTTTTCCACTGTAATATTGCTCCCTTGTCCTGCCGTGTATGGTAACGGCAGCCGCACCGCTTTCGGCGGCTTTTACGGCAGCTTTTACACAAGCCGACTCTTCTCCTTCAAATCCCTTTCGCATTTTTACCGTCACAGGCTTTGAAGTGCTTTGACTTACAGCCTTTACAATCTCTCCGATAAGTTCGGGATTTTGCAGCAAAGCCGACCCCTCTCCGTTTTTTACAATCTTCGGAGCAGGGCATCCCATATTAATATCCAGTATGGCTATATCTTTATTTTCATCAAGTTTTTCAGCCATCTTTCCCATAATAACAGGATCGGAGCCAAATAGCTGAACAGCCGCAGGCTTTTCCGCCTCATCTATTTCCAGCAGTTTTTGAGTATTTCTGTTATTATGCATAATACCCTTTGCGCTGACCATTTCGGAATACACAAGTCCGCAGCCCATCTCTTTGCAAAGCACTCTGAATACCTTATCGGTTACGCCTGCCATCGGCGCAAGGAACACATTATTTTTCAGTTCTACACTGCCTATTTTCATATTACTTAATGGCAATTCCCTGAGCGCCGAGTTTTGTTACCTTATACCAAAGGCTTAATGCATTGAAGAGTTTATGCTTACTCTTTCTGACTTTCTCTATCTCATACTTTGCCGCAATGTCGTCAAAGTCCATATCCTTTTCGTCAGCTTTAATTTCAATAAATACATTACCGTTTTCATAAAAGCCTATTGAAACTATGGCTTTAACTTTTTCGGCAGTTTCTGCAGCAATAACCCTTACCTCTTTTTTTACATCGGAAGGAAGTGTTGAATAGTTTTCCTCATCAAAAAAACATTTGTGATTATAATAGGAAGCTGCACATAAAACCTTCTTTTCCATTTGATTTAAATCTCCTTACATTAAGCATAATTGTTGTTTTCAAGCCTAAGCGAAACTTCGCCTGAGGTGACTTTAAACAGTTTTCCGTCACCGTCTTGTATGATAAGGGCACCATCGTCATTAACACCTTTGGCAATGCCTGTCCTATCACAGCTTTTATATATAGCTTTTACAGCCTTACCGACATTGATACATTTTCTGTTATATTCCTCGGTAAAAGCGGCAAAGCCGTATTTGCAAAATTTATCATAATATTTAAACATATAGTCGGCACAAATTCTGATTACCTCACTGCGCTTAGACTTATGTCCCAAACACAGTGCAAGAGAGGTGGCTTTTTCTTTAAGCTCTCCATCAAAATCTGTACAGTTGACATTCACACCTATGCCTACTACCACATAGTTTATTTTGTCAATCTCTGCACTCATCTCTGTGAGTATGCCGCAAATTTTCTTTCCGCCTGCGGTTATATCATTAGGCCATTTAATACCCAACTTAAGTCCTGTATAGCTGTGTAAAGCATCAGCTATGGCAAGTCCGGCAACCAAGGTAAGCTTTGGAGCTTCAAAAGGGGGAATGTCAGGCTTAAAAACAAAACTCATACAGGCATTTTCACCTTTATCATACCATGTTCTGCCAAGCCTGCCCTTGCCATGCAGCTGCTTTCCGCAGGTGACAAGCAGCTTGTCATCACACCCCTCAGCGGCAATGCGCTTTGCCTGATCATTGGTAGAATCTGTTTCGTCAAAATAAACGCAGTTTTCTATACCGATTTCAAATTTATTTAAAATATCATTATCATTCAAGAACCTATATCCACGATTGGAAACGGACTCAATATTATATCCTTCCTCTTTGAGACGTGCTATATTCTTCCATACCGCAGCCCTAGAAACATTAAACCTCTCGCCAATGTCTTCACCGGATACAAAATCATGTGTGCTTTTTAAAAGTTCAAGTATTTTATAGCGCATATAATCATACTCCAATCATCTTCTGTTATATTTTACAACAAATCAACAGATAATGCAATTATTTATTGCATTAAGACTTAATTTTATTTATACTGAATGTATGAGGTGGTTTTTATGATATATGGTATAGGAACCGATATAATAGAAATTAAACGGTTTGAAAATGCAAAAGAAAGTTTTCTTCGTAATGTTTACACGGATGAAGAGATTATCTTTTTGAAGAACAGAACTGAATCACTTGCCGGCAACTTTGCAGCAAAAGAAGCCGTGGCAAAAGCTTTGGGAACAGGTTTTTCCGGATTCGGAGCCAAAGATATAGAAATACTTCGTTCTGCCCTCGGAGCTCCAACAGTTACCCTATATGATGGTGCCTTGAAACTCTTTAACGACAATAATTGTGAAAATGTATATGTCACCATATCGCATAACAAAGAGCACGCAGTTGCCTTTGCTGTAATAGAAAGAAGGGATTAAATGTATCTGGTAAATAACGCTCAAATGCGTGGAATAGAACAAAAAGCCATATCATCCGGGGTTCCCTCCATATTATTAATGGAGAATGCGGCAGCCTCCCTCTCTGAAATTATTTTAAAAGACGGATATAAAAGAGTCCTTGTGTTTTGCGGTAAAGGCAATAACGGCGGAGACGGTCTTGCCTGTGCAAGGCAGCTTTTTGCTCATGGTATAGAAACTGCAATCATTTTTATAGGGAACAGTGCCAGTGCCACTGAAGATTGCCGCACTAATCTCACAGCCGCTAAGGCTCTTAATATTCCTATTGCCTTTTATGACACCGATATAGAGGATATTGCAGAACTTAAAGCCTATTTTAGCAACTGCGATCTGATTGTTGACGCACTTGTGGGTACAGGGATTACAAGTGCATTGCATGAGCCTTTAGCCTCTGTCGTAGCAGCTATTAACGCTTCCGATAGACCTATATACAGTGTTGACTGTCCTACGGGTGTTTCTACAGACAGCGGAGATGACTTTGACAATGCAGTGTATGCAGATAAAACCGTAACATTTCATATGCCCAAAGTTGGTCTTATGCTTTATCCCGCCTGTGAACACACCGGAGAACTGATTGTCGGAAATATTTCGCTCCCTCAAAGCGGAACAACAAAAACACATGTTTTAAGCTATTCTGAAGCTTGCGAAATAATGCCGAAAAGGAAGTCAAGATCGGATAAGAGCAAATATGGTAAGCTGTTTGCCTTTGTAGGATGCGACCATATGACAGGTGCGTCGGTATTGTCATTAAAAAGTGCATATAAAATAGGCGTCGGTATTGTTTATGCATATGTTACTTCCGGATGTGCCGACGTAATAAGAAACTCACTGCCTGAAGCTGTTGTTACGTCTATGCCCGACTCAAATGGTTTTCTGTGTAAATCCGCCGCCGACATTGACCTTAAGCAAGCCAACAGCATACTTATAGGCTGCGGTCTTGGCTGTAATGAAACAACCCACGTATTTTTAAAAAGCATATTAAGTAAAGTAGATGTACCGATTGTACTGGATGCAGATGCACTTAATGTAATTTCAAAAGACGAAGGAATTAAAAATTCACTGCCCAATAATACTATAGTTACACCACACCCTAAAGAAATGTCAAGGCTATGCGGCTTAAGTATTGAGGAAATATTGAAAGATCCAATTAAAACCGCTTTGGACTTTTCTACACAATATAATGTCATAACTGTATTAAAGGACGCCAGAACTATAATAGCTGCACCGGACGGAAGAGTAACAATCAATATAACCGGTACTCCTGCTATGAGTAAAGGCGGCAGCGGCGACTGTCTTGCGGGTATAATATCAGGACTGGTTGCACAAGGTGTGGACTGCTATGATGCCGCAT